>JAKZVK010000311.1:0-8342 GCA_047516085.1 Bryobacterales bacterium | reverse complement strand
ACCAAATTCTACAGGTTCTGAGCGTGACGCTGTTCGAGAAAACCCCCATTGTACGGGCCTTTCACGACATCGACTCCAAAGACCCGCACCCCTCAATTTCTAACCAGTTGATTCTATTCGATTTATAGCCGGACAGTAGTGAGCCGGTCGCGCTACGGCCGTACGCCCCGGAATGAAACCAAAGATGAACACAGACAAACACGGGTGGAATCTGGGGAGGTTCGCTGCTGTGAAGGGCGCGCGAACCGCTTTGGGATAATACGAACCTGCCGCAGTTGAACCAAGGACCGGTCAAAGGAAGGAGCACCCTGCCCATGCGCCTCTTCGGACAGGTACGCCGAAGCTGTCTCCCGTGGAGGATTCCGCTCCTGCTGCTGCTGACTCCCTGGGCGACCCAAGCCACAGCCGCCGACGACCTCTTCACCCCCGAGCACGTCGCGCGCATCAAGGCCGTTACCGCCCGCGGGTGCCGGCGGCGTGTTTGGAACGTGCTGCCGGCCCCGCTTCCCCGCTCCGATATAATCAGGTCGTTGGGCTCTTCTGACGATCTACTGCTCTTCTGCCACTCCTGCCGGAACCCGTTCCGGTGGTCCATCACGAGTTCAGCTGGCTGCTGGCTGCGGATACCTTCGCTTCGGGGCGCGTGACGAATCCCACGCATCCGGGCGACGACTCGGCAAAGCCGGCAGAGCGTTTTGCGTAACGTGGAGGACATGTCGGAACGATGGGCGTTCGGGTCGCTCAGATGGCGCCTGCCGGATCGGACGCTCGCTTGCCAAACGCCGCCACGACACCATCAGTTGTTCACATGGTTTAGACGTTGCCTCGATCAGGGGTCGTGGGTCCACAACGTTGTTGACGGGGCCCGCACCGAGTGCCCTGGTTTGTTTTCGCGGGACGCTTTCCAGTATTGAATTCGCAGATGGAGAAATCTAGAATGCCGACTAACAATGTCGTGTCGGATCGGGTCTTGAAAGTTCTTCTGGTGATGACAGTGATTGTAACCGCCTACTTTGTCCTGTCCTGGTTTTGGTATCCGGCGGATTTGGCCTATGTCATGGCGACCGGTGGCAGTCACATCTGCACGTGGGACGACGCGATGGAAAGTCAACGCCTGGAGGTCGCGCGCCAGGAAGAGGCCCTGAGTCGGGCAACAGGCTCTCGCTTGCTCAAGAGCGATGGAGAATTGGATCTTTGGGAAACGCACGATGGGCCGCTTTGGATTCCCAAGGCGACCCCCTACCCAAAAGGTGGCTTTGCGTTGGTGCGCTGGGCAAAGATTGAGGGAATGGCCGAGCTACCGGTGCGCGAAGGAGACGTTGTCATCGATTGTGGCGGACACTGGGGAAATTCCGCGCTCGCTGCGCTGTCGATGGGCGCGAGCCTGGTCATCACATTTGAACCGGACCCGACCAATGTCGAGTGCGTGCGGCGAAACCTCCAGACGCACGTCGCCGCCGGAAGGGCGATCGTTTACGACAAGGGCGTGTGGGATCAAGACGATACCCTGTTTTTCCGTCGCCATGGCCACTCAGCGGATGGAAGTATCGATACGGAGCGCGGCATCCCTGTCAAGGTGACGACGATCGACAAGGTCGTTTCTGAACTCGGCCTGGAACGCGTTGACTTCATCAAGATGGACATCGAGGGCGGCGAGCAGCGGGCCCTCAAGGGCGCTCAAGCGACCATTCGGCGTTTCAAACCCCGTCTGGCGATCGGCGCCTACCACATGCAGGATGACCATAAAGAAATTCCCAAGCTCGTTCAACAAGCGAGAGCCGATTACACAATGGAGTGTGCACGCTGTCTGCCGGCGCATGGGATGATCATGCCCAACCTCTACTACTTCCACTGAAGGACAGTCGCCGCTCAATGGCAAGGGCAATCCTGAGCCCAAGCGGGAACATCAGAAGACCTTCGAGTTCCGGACAGCGGTAACGCACTTCGACCGCACCCGTACCGGAGGTGTGGCAGTTCATGGGCGTGTTTACGATACAAGCTCCCGGCCCCCCTTCCCCGCTCCGATATAATCAAGTCGTTGGGTTCTCCACCCAGCAACCGTTTCCACCCTCGAGCTTCACCTTGTCGCAGGACTACCTCGACATCCGCGGTGCGCGTGTTCACAGCCTCAAGAACATCAATCTGCGGCTGCCGCACAACAAGCTCATCGTCTTCACCGGCGTCTCCGGCTCGGGCAAGTCGTCGCTCGTCTTCGACACCATCTACGCCGAAGGGCAGCGCCGCTATGTCGAGTCGTTGTCGGCCTACGCCCGCCAGTTCCTCGAGCGCATCGAGAAGCCCGACGTCGATGAGATCCACGGCATCGCGCCCGCGGTTGCGATCCGGCAGAAGAACAGTACCCGCAACCCCCGCTCGACCGTCGCCACGGCAACCGAGGTCTACGACTTCCTGCGGCTTCTTTTCGCCCGGGTGGGCCGCACCTACTGCTCGAAGTGTGGCCGGCTCGTCAGCAAAGACGCCGTCGACGAGGTGGCCGCGCGTGTCCTCGCGCTGCCGGAAGGCTCGCGCTGGTACGTGCTCTTCCCCATCCGCGGTGGCGGTAAGAAGAAGGTCGACAAGGAGCTCAAGGAACGCCTATCCGACCTGCGTGGCAAAGGCTTCAACCGCCTCTACCAAGCCGGCGAGGTCTTCGAATTCTCGACTCCCGAGTCGCTGCTCGACATCGACTTCCGCAAACCGGTGTACGCCTTGGTCGATCGGCTCGCGATCGGCCCCGATCTGCACCAGCGCATCGTCGACGCCGTCGAGACCTGCTATCGCGAATCCGGCGAGTCCGTGTTCGAGCAGGCCGACGCGCCGTCACCGGAACAAGAAGCGCCCGAGCAACTCTGGTTCAGCGAGCGCTTCGAGTGCCGCCAGTGCAACATCGAATACCTGCCGCCCGAGCCCCGGCTCTTCAGCTTCAACTCCCCGTACGGGGCCTGCCCGCGCTGCCAGGGCTTCGGCAACACGATCGATTTCGACCACGACCTTATCGTGCCCGACCGCTTCAAGTCCCTGAAGGAAGGCGCCGTCGAGCCCTGGACAAAGCCTCGCTACCAAACCTGGCAACGGGACCTGCTCGACGCGGCCCGCGAGGCCGGCGTCCGTATCAGCGTCCCCTTCTACCAGCTCACTCCCGAGGAGCAGGACTTCGTCTTCCACGGCAACGACGACTTCGGGGGCGTCGACCGTTTCTTCGCTTACCTGGAGCGCAAGAAGTACAAGATGCACGTTCGCATCTTCATGAGCCGCTACCGGGGTTACACGCTGTGCCCCGATTGCGGCGGCGGCCGTCTGCGCGCCGAGGCGCTCAACATTCTGGTCGGCGGGAAGACCATCCGCGACGTGGCTCGCATGACCCTGGAGCAGGCCCAGGGCTTCTTCGAGTCGCTCGAACTCGAAGGCCAGGAAGGCGCGATCGCCGGCAACCTGGTCCACGACATCAACCACCGGCTGAAGTTCCTCAACGACGTCGGACTCGAGTATCTGACGCTTGACCGGCTCGCTTCATCGCTCTCGGGCGGCGAGGCGCAGCGCATCCAACTTGCGACCTCGCTGGGCTCGCGTCTGGTCGGCGCCTGCTATGTGCTCGATGAGCCCTCGATCGGTTTGCACAGCCGCGACACCGCCCGGCTGATTCGCATCCTCGAGCACCTGCGTGATCTGGGCAACACAATTCTGGTCGTCGAGCATGATGCGGACGTGATTCGCTCGGCCGACCACATCGTCGATCTCGGTCCGGGCGCGGGCGAGAGAGGCGGCGAAGTCGTCTTCCAAGGAGGACTCGATCAACTAGTCTCGAACGGGAACGGTTCGCTCACGGGTCTCTACATGCGCGGCTTGTTCGGCATCGCCGTCCCGTCTCGCCGGCGCAAGGTCAGGCCCCGGCGGCAAATCAAGTTCACCGGCGCGCAGGTTCACAACCTAAAGAACCTCGATGTCGGCATCCCGCTTGGCGTGATGACGGTGGTCACCGGCGTGTCGGGTTCGGGCAAATCCACGCTGGTTCACAACGTGGTCTATGACGGGCTCCGGGCCGTCAGAAAAGGAACCGCCGACGCCCCGGCGGACGCCGTTCGGCTGCCTTGTCACGGCATCACCGGCTACGCGCATCTCGAAGACGTCGTGCTGGTCGACCAGTCGCCCATCGGCCGCTCGCCGCGCTCGAATCCCGTTACGTACGTCAAGGCGTTCGACGCCGTTCGCGAGCTGTTCGCAGCGACGCGCGACGCCCGCAGCCGCGGTCTCGCGCCGGGCAGCTTTTCGTTCAACGTCCCCGGTGGACGTTGCGAGACCTGCCAAGGCGACGGCACGGTGACGGTCGAGATGCAGTTCCTCGCCGACGTCGCGCTGGTGTGCGAGGACTGTGGCGGCAAGCGCTACCGCAACGAGATCCTCGACATCCGCTACCAGGGCAAGAACATCCACGAAGTGCTGCAGATGACCATCGACGAGGCGATGAAGTTCTTCATTCGCACGCCCAAGGTGATCAACAAGCTCGCGCAGCTTGCCGAGGTCGGCCTCGGGTATTTGCGTCTGGGGCAGTCGGCGACCACGCTCTCGGGCGGCGAGGCGCAGCGCGTGAAGCTCGCCAGCCACATCGCGCAGGCCGGGTCCGACGGAACGCTCTACATCTTTGACGAGCCCACCACCGGCCTGCACTTCGACGACATCAAGAAACTGCTCGCCGCCTTTACCAAGCTGCTCGACAAAGGGGCGACGCTACTGGTCATCGAGCACAACCTCGACGTGATCAAGTGCGCCGACTGGATCATCGACCTCGGCCCGGAGGGCGGCGACGGCGGCGGCCACATCGTCGTCCAAGGCACGCCCGAAGAAGTACTGCGGTGCAAGGAATCCTACACCGCGCGCTGCCTCGCCAAGCTGTTGGGCTCCTGACCCCGCCCCAAACGCAACCGAGCCGTGACCGTAAGGGAGCGGTCCGGAACGACCCCTCCCGCACCACGATCGCCTCGATCTAGAACTGAGACAGATGTTGCGTATTCAAGAATCACCAACTAATGAAAGTGGGCGACTCACAAACCTATCCCGTGGGAGCCCCGAACGCAAGTGAGGGTGAATCCGCCACCGACGCAACGCATCTACGAACCCGTTACCGCATTCCGGTTTGCAATATAGGGGCACGGCTTGCCGTGCCCTCGGCGGCCAGATGCCGAGAACCCCCATGCTCAGTTGCCAATCTTCAGATACTGAATCAACCCAGCCGGGTCATCCGTCAGTATCCCGTCGACCTCCAGGGCGATGACTTTCTTCCAAGTAGCCGCATCGTTGGCCGTACTCGAAAACACGGTAACCCCCGCGGCCTTGAGCCGCCGCACATCCGCCACCTTCAAAGCGCTATTGGTGACCAGTTCGTGCGTCGCCCCGAACTCGATCGATGTCCGCACCCAATCGCCAGGCTGCCTCCAAGCCGTGAGCTGGCACACGCGGAACTCGGGGGCGAGCTTTCGTATCTCTCTCAAGGTTCGATAGTCACCCGATTGCAGGATGACCCGCTCCTCCATCCCGTGCCGCCGGACTATTTCGTAGACCAGCTTCACGAAATGCGCCGGCTCGACGAACCCGGGTTCCCCGTCGGGAGCCATCTTCGTCTCACCCAGGATTCGGACCTTCGTCCCGCGAAGCAGCTCCAACACTTCCCCGAACTCCGGCATCCGCGCCCCAGGCGACGCCTTCCAATTGGGAAAGCGGTTCGGGTTGCGGCTGCCGCAATCGAAGCGCTGCGTCTCGGCGAACGGCAGCAATCGAATGATGGGCCTCTGCCCCGGCTGCGCTTCGCCCGGTATGAAGCAGTCCTCCAGGTTCACCGCGCGATCGTGATGCACGACGACACGATCGTCCTTGGTAACCGCCAGGTCGAGCTCCACAATGTCAACGCCGAGTTCGACAGCATGCCGGAAGGCAGCAAGCGTATTCTCGGGCCGCAGCATCTTGCCCCCGCGATGCGCCAGCACCAACGGCGCCAAACCCTGCCCGTACGCCGCCACTGTAAGCACGAGCGGAAGAAGCCATCGAACAGCGGTTAATGTGAACGGTCGGATCGTCAAGAGCACTTCGTTTCTGGTGCGGGCGATAAGCGTGCGAGTTCTCTCCCTGCGAGAGGCTACTGCTGTCGTTTGCTGATGAGTATTCTCTCGGCGTCGTCCAGCGTAATCATCAGCGTCATCGGGTCGACCGGCGAGGCCCTGAATCCTTTGGCCTCATAGAAACGTTTCGCGGACTCTGAGATCGCATGGACTAAGACCGCCCTGATGCCACCAATCTCAGCGGCCTGCAGCGTGCGCAGGATCGCATCCTTCAGCAGCCCCGCGCCGATACCTTGTCCCTGAAATCCCCGGTCCACCGCCAAGCGGCCCAGGATCATTACCGGAATGGGATCCGGCATGTTTCGCCTGATCCGCCCCGGAGACTCGGCATGCGCAACCGCGCCGGCGGCAAGGCTGTAGTACCCCGTCACCTTGTTTCCTGCCCTAACGATATAGGTCCGGGAAGCACCGCTCTCTTCGTTCCGGACGGCACGACGGCGCAGCCAGTCGTCCAAG
The DNA here is from genome assembly GCA_047516085.1 of Bryobacterales bacterium. Classification (GTDB taxonomy): domain Bacteria; phylum Acidobacteriota; class Terriglobia; order Bryobacterales; family UBA6623; genus JAKZVK01. The sequence goes on along the minus strand of JAKZVK010000311.1, from coordinate 1,776 downwards.
GCCGGCTCGCCGGAATTGAATTCAGAGAGATCGTGCTCGGGCGAGATCTTCTCCGGAGGTCCGCTCATCGCTCCCACGGCGCTTTGGTTTCAAGCAGCCGCCGCAGATTCGGGTTCTCCCCGGGGGGCTCATCAAGCATCGCCGTGAAACGCTCAAACGCCTCGTCCGACAGAACGAAATACCGCCGGTCTAATAGAACCGCCTCCGCTTCACGGCACGCCGTATCGAGCATGAAATCGGAGCGGCTCCGCCCTAACGCCGCCGCCGCTTGGTCGATCAGGGTCTTTTGTTGGCGGCTGGCACGAAGATTGATCGTTTCGCCCCGCACTTTCACCACTTGTGCTTCTCTTCCGGCCATCTTGGGCTCCTGTCGTCCTGTATACACAAATACAGTACAATAGGTGTGCGCACATTGTCAATACAAGATGACCTTTGAACCTCGGTCACCGGGGCTGGGCCGGACTCGATTGACCCGGCTTCCACTCTCCCTCCTCCCACCAATCCGGTAGAATCGAGAAACTTGATGCAGCCGGCTGGATTTCGATTTGCCGATGTCGCCCTACCCGTCCCGCTCGACAAGCCTTTCACCTACGAGCTGCCGGAGACCCTGCGCCACCGCGTGCAGCCGGGCTGCCGGTTGCTCGTCCCGTTCGCCCACCGCAAGCTGACCGGCGTCGCGCTGGCCTGCCACGACCAGTCGCCGCCGCACAAAGCCCGCCAAGCGCTGCGCCTGCTCGACGAAGAGCCCGCTCTCACCGACGAGCTACTGCGCCTGGGCCGCTGGATCGCCGACTACTACTGCGCGCCCATCGGCGAGGTATTGAAAACCATGGTCCCGCTCGGCGGCGAGACCCGCACCGAGAAGGTCGTCTCGTTGACGCCCGCCGGCATGGAAGCCGCGCGCCAATTCACACGCAGCGCGAGTCCCGACGACCCCTACGTCCAGGTGCTGCGGACGCTCGAGAAACGGCCCCGCAGCGCCGACTACCTCAAGCGCAAACTCCCCGACTCCGACACCGCCGTCCGCGGCCTCAAGCGCAAGGGCTGGCTCGGAATCGAGTCCGTCGTCAAGGAGCGCGACCCCTTGCTCGCACGCGGCGGACGGCTCATCGTCGCCGCCGAAAACCTCGATGCCGCGCCAAAGAAAACCACCAAAGGCGAGCGCTGGCTGATCGACTACTTGGCCGACCATCCCGGCGCGCACGACGTCGAAGCCCTGGCGCTCGAGCGCAAGGACGTGGCCACCGTCGCCCGCCGGCTCGCCAAGACGGGCGTCGTTCGTCTGGCGAAGATCGCCACGGGCGACGAGACCCCCGACAGCACCCCAGCCAAGCAGCAGCCGCGCCTGAAACTCAACCCCGACCAGCAGCAGGCCTTCGAGGCTGCTCGACAATCCATCCGCTCGAACGGCTTCCAGACCTTCCTGCTGCACGGCATCACCGGGTCCGGCAAGACGGAAGTCTATCTGCGCGCCATCGAAGAGTCGTTGGCAAGCGGCAAGAGCGCCCTGCTGCTGGTCCCCGAGATCGGGTTGACGCCGGCCGTGGCCGCGCAGTTCTTCGCCCGCTTCGGCGACGACATGGCCATTCTGCACAGCGCCTTCTCCGGCCTCGAGCGCTCCGGCCAGTGGCGCCGCGTTCGCGAGGGCAAGGCGCACGTCGTATTGGGAACGCGCTCCGGCGTCTTCGCCCCGGTCCAGAACCTCGGTCTCGTGGTCGTCGACGAAGAGCACGACGCCAGCTACAAGCAGGACGAGACGCCGCGCTACAACGGCCG
>JAKZVK010000310.1:0-3342 GCA_047516085.1 Bryobacterales bacterium | reverse complement strand
CGCGCCCTGAAGATGATCCGGCAACTGCGCAAAGACGAGTACGAGTGCAAAGAGAACCGCGCGGCGAACGGGGCGATCCACCGTCCGACCCTCACCGACCCGGACCCCTACACCACCCCCGACCCGATGGAACCGCAACCGTCGCGCTACGAGCCCCCGGCAGCGGCAGCGCAGACGTCCAACCCGATCGGCTTCCGCGCCCAGTCGCAGCAAACCGAAGCGCGTAGCGCGGATCTCGCTTTTGAGATCCGCGGCCTTTCCTCCCAGTCCGTGCCCGGCCCCCAAGCGACGCTCGGCGGCGAATCACGATTCACGAATCACGAATCACGAATGAGTGGCCGACCGCACAGACGAACCCAAGCCCCCGTGAAAACAAACGGCTTGAGCACCGCCGAAGCCCTCAGGACGAACTACGGAACGAACCGCACCCCCGTCGCGCCCGTTCCGAGCCGCCCGGCAACGAGGTAATCGCGAGGTAATCGCCGCCCAACAGCGCAAAAACAACGTCGACACCAACGACAACATGAGACTCTACACCCGCAGTGCGCCTTATCGGAGTCGTGGCACGGATCTGCCCTCCATGCGCTCTTGCAGCCACTCGCGCACGTCGGCGTCGTCGATGTGCATGAACTGCGCGCCGATCGAGCGGCAGTAGGTGTTGCGAAGCCGGCCGAGCACGCCGCCCACGGTGTTGACGTCGCTGCCCGAGAGCGTTCGCGGCGATACCTTTTTGGGGAGGTCGTCTTCGGAGAGGCCGTAGAAGTCGGGTTCGAGCTCGGGTGGGCTCGGACGCGGCAGGCCCAGCGGATCGATCCGGGCGATGATGTGTCCGCGGACACGATGAGCGCGGACGAGTTTATCGACGCGGTCCTGCAGGCCGGCGACCTGTTCGTCGTGGGAGGCCTCGACGGTCACGACCGTGCCGTTGCCCGCGGGACGGAAGAGGCCGGCCGGGCGGAAGCTCGGGCCCGGCGTCCACTCGGCTTGGGCCAGTCGCGAAGTGGATTCACGCCGGCCGCTGCCGTTGAACGAGTCGAAGTAGCGGCGCCATTCCTCGGAAACCGACGAGGAGTCTCGCAGGTAGGCCGTATAGAGTTCCTCGGCGAATGCCAGGTTCAAGTCGCCCGGCTGAGTAGATGGGTGGCTCACGAGGTTAGTCCGCATTTCTCATCAGAACATCGTTGCAGAAAGGGGTCAAGGTTAGCGTCTGGGGTTAGCGCACGCCAGTTAGAGTATGGGTGCTTCGGTCCGTGCGATAATTTCGATGCGACACCCAGGTGTTTCGCGCCCAACGGTTTCGCACGCGACGGAGGGCAACCATGGATCGACGACAATTCCTCTTCAGTTCGGCGGCGGCCGTTGCCGCGGCGGCTCCTCCCCCGGCGATGCTCGTCACACCCGACGAAGCCCGCAAACGCAAGAAACTTCGTGTCGGCATCATCGGCTGCGGCCGCATGGGGCAGTACTTCGCCGAGGTGTACCGCGCGCTGCCCGACACGGAGTTGGTCGCCATCGCTGAGTGGAACGATGACCGCCGCAAGGTGGTCGGCGAGCGCTTTGGCGTGAAGGCGCTCTTCAAGGACGTGAACGCGATGCTGCGCGAGGTCGTGCCCGACATCGCCGCGGTGATCACGCCCACCAAGTTCATGAAGGAGGCTGTGATCGCGTGCGCCGAAGCCGGCGTCAAGGGCGTGTCGACCGACAAGCCCATCGCCGCCAAGCTCGCCGACGCCGACGAGATGGTCGACACTTGCAAGAAGCGTGACGTGGTGCTTGCCGGGGGCAACCTGCAGCGGGCGATGTGGGAGGTGCAGCAGGCCGCGGCGCGGCTGCGCGCGGGCGACTACGGCCAATTGCAGGGGGCGGCCCTTCATCGCTTCGGCGGCGAGATTTCCGGCGGCGGCTGCCAGCATTGCTCGGTGTTGCGGCTTCTCACCGGTGCCGAGGTTAGCGAGGTTGTGGCCTGGGGGCAGCCCGCCGAGGCGCTCGCAGGTGACACCGACGAAGGGCTTGAGATCAACGGCGTCTTCCGCATGACCTCGGGCATCGATTGCCAGGTCTTTGGCAAAGAGACCCCCTATCGCGGCGTGGACGTGTGGACCGGCGATACGCTCGTGCGGTGGGATTGGGCTCCGCCGCAGATCTTTCGCGGCACCCAGGCGAGCGGAACCCCAACGAGTGGTGCACGCGAGGAGATCGATCCGCAATACCCGGCGTTCCCTTGGAAGTACATTCTCGACCGGCCCGTACTGCGGAACACCGATAACTACCTGGTCGCCTCAATCCGCTCGTTTGTGGACGCGGTATTCACCGGGAGCGGGCTGTTCGTCTCGGGCCATGATTTGAGGCAGGCACTAGAGATCGCGATTGCGTCAAAGCTGTCGGCACAACTCGGCAACCAGCCGGTCAAGCTGCCGCTCGAAGACCGTTCGCTCACGCTCTACCCGCGTCCCTACCGCTGGCTCGGCGGCGATGTGACGGGCCGGCCACAGACGTCAGACGAGGCAAGCGGGAAACCGTAGGCCGACCCACCCTCTGCGTAGGGCCCGGCTCACGACTTGGCGAACTTGCGGAACAAGTCGTCGAAGATGGCGTCACGGTTGAGGCCTGTCGCCACCCGCACCGGGTGCCGTGACGGATCACGACGGTACGCCATCTCGTCGGTGAGAATCGGGCTCGGCGTCACTTCGGTGTCGACCCACTCGGGATTGATTAGCAACGCAATCGCCGAGATATCCCAAATCACCTTTGACCAAGGGTATCCCTCGCGAGGACTCCGCTCCCGCGCGTACCCGGCAACGGTTTCATAGAGGTAGTCGCCGATCTTCGAACGCCCCTTGAGGTATCGCTCGAGTTCCGGCAACGTCGTGCGCAAGTGCTCAGAGACGTTCCGCGCCGGCACGTTCATGAGGGCGACGCCGCTGTCAAACAGCGTTTGCGAGGCTGGGACGTCCTGCCGGCAATTGAACTCCCGTCCGGACTTCATCGAATACGGCTGCGCGCCCAGCCAGACCACGACCACCTTGTCGCGAATCTTCGGCTCCATCCGTAGCGCCGACGACACGTTGGTCGGTGCTCCGACGGCCACGACGAACAGAGGCTCGTCGCGGGGCTCGAGCGCCCGTCGGATCAGGTCTGCCGCCGCCGGACTCTCGACCGGCTTGCCCGTGGTCCCGATGTAGCGGTCCGAGCCGCGGAAGGTGAATTTGTCGCGATCCACCTTCGTGTACTTCGGCCCGACGCCCGCCCCAAGCACATCGAGGACGCGATGGATCTCCTGGTAGCTGCGCTCCATGCCGTCCGCGGGACTCGACGACCGAGAGTTGGTGAACGGTGCGGCAT
>JAKZVK010000309.1:0-2624 GCA_047516085.1 Bryobacterales bacterium | reverse complement strand
GGCACGATCATCGCCGGGGTCACCGGCGAAGGCTGGAAACAAGCGGTCGTCATAGATTTTCGTGCGGCCGTGCCCGTCAACCGCATCCGCTTCTTTCCCCGCCTCGGCCAAGAGGACGACCTATTGCTCATCAACGAACTCGCCGAGCCTCACCCCCCCTTGGAAGCCTTTGGCGTAGATAGCTTTGCCAGCAACTTTCTCGCTTGGTATGAAATCCGCGTCGGCGACAATAATGCGCGCTTTGCCAACAGCCCCTGCGACAAGGTCAGTGCCAACCTCCACGGCCTGAGCTGGGTGCGCAACCAAGATCCCCAGCTCACGGTGCTTGAATCCAACCGCGAAAATCTCGATCCAGTAGTCGAACTGAGCTTCCCCACCGAGTCAATTCGCTGGATCACGGCTCAAGCCTTCCCTTTGCGCGACTGGGAGGTCGCTGAATTCGAGGTGTACGGCGAGGGCTTCGTCGAGGAGACTGTCCTCGTCACTCAGATCCTCGACTTTGGCCAGCCGATCAACTGGAGCAAAATCCGCTGGGACGCCGACGTGCCCGAGGGCACCCGCATCGAGGTCCGCACCCGCACCGGCAACACCCCCGATCCCAGCCTCTACTTCGCCGAAAACATCAACGGCGACATCCGTCCCATCACCTTGGCCGCCTACGGAAAACTCGACCCGTCCGGCCGCCTGCCCACCGTGTACGACACCGACAACTGGAGCTTTTGGTCGCCGCCCTACGACTTTGCCGCGGGCTTGCGCGACAGCGACGCGCCGGCTGAGGCATGGCGCGACGGCACGCCGCTTTTGTCGCCCGGGCCGAGCCGCTACATCCAGCTCTCTTTTCGCCTGTTTTCTACCTTTACCACCGCGCCCCGCATCCGCTCATTCACACTCCAATTCGGCAATGCACCGGCCGCCCACGAGATCCTCGGCGAGGTGTGGCCCATTGCCGTCGATTCCTTCGCGCCCACGGAATTTACATACGTTGTCCGGCCGGAATTCAGCGCCGATGACACTGGATTCGACCGGCTAGAGATCCGCACCCACGCCCAAGTCCGCGCCGTCTCTGCGGTCAAACGCGACGGCACCGAACTCGATTTGGACGCCTTTGTTCCAGATATCCAAGCCGACCGCCTCGTGGTGTCCTTCCCCCGTCTGCAAGGCGAAGACGACAGCTTCAAACAGCTCGAAGTGAGCTTTGTGGTGCCGGTCTTGCGCTTTGGCACCGAGTTTTCGGGCTGGGTCTTCGACAGCGACGACCCCGACCAGATCAAACAGCAAATTCGCCCGGGCAATGCTACCTTTCGCTTTTCGGGCGACGCCCTCGCCGTCAACACGCCCGTCGGCGGCCGGCTCCTCGTCGATATTGCGGTGACTTCCAACCCGCTCACGCCGAATGGCGACGGACTGAACGAAACCTTGGAAATCGCCTACAAGCTGCGCGAAGTCACGGCTAGTCGCCCGGTGCGGCTGGCGATCTACAACCTCGCCGGCCAACTCGTGGTCGAGCTGCCGTCCATCACTGCTCGCAGCGGCGAATTCGCCCATCGCTGGGACGGCCGCGACGCCGCTGGGCAGCTCGTACCCCCGGGCACCTATATCTGGCGGCTGCAACTAGAAGAGAAAGAAGAACGCACCGGCATCCTCGCGGTCGCTTATTGACAAACGGCGTTAAGTTGTTTATCCATTGAGGCACTAAGCGCGTGCCGAGCGCGCTGTATTTTTGTACATATTGTTTTATACAGCATTTTTCACTTCTCCTAAGGAGGGTTTTCGCTATGAAAGAGCGAAGCAAATTCGTCTTAGCGGCAGTCTTGGTCATGGGCCTGTGCGGTACGTCCTTTGGCCACGCGCCTCCCGGCGAGCTCTATTTCGCCGTGCAGTTCCCCGACAATCTCGTCCCCACCATGGACGGCGACCTGTCGGACTGGGATGTCGTGCCGATCGATCCGTACACGATCCGCAACGACCGCCTCTATTCGCCAGCGGCCGATGTCCAGCCCGTAGGCCGCGGCGAAATCGATGCCAGCGACATTAACATCCGCCACCTCATCGGCTGGAACGACAGCGCCAACAAGCTCTACTACATGACCGAGGTCTTCGACAATGTCCACAACCTGGACCGCGAAAACCCCTCGGCCTTCTGGCAGGACGACGCCTGGGAAGTAGAGGTCAACCCCGACCACACGCCGACCGAGGATCACAACCTCGAAGGCGAGCCGGCCAACAACTTTAGCTATAAGTGGGCCGTGCCACCGGTCGAAGGGGCCTATCAGTTCTACCGCCCGGTGAGCGCGCTTGAGTGGCTGGTAGATGGTAGCGAATGGGTGGACTTTGGCTGGAGCTACGACGGCGAGCAGTTCGGCGAGAGCACCTATTACTACGAATTGGCCATCACGCCGATCACCTCGCTGCCCAACGACGCGTCGGCCACCCCAGAGCAAGCCGTGGTTTTCGACCTCGCGGAAAACGAGATCATCCACACGTCTGTGACCGTGGGCGACTTCGACGAGGCTTGCACCGAGTGTGCGCTCGAAAGCTATCAGGGCTTCTGGACCATGTCGCCGGAAAACTGCTGCACCGGCACCAACGACGTGGTGCTGGCCGAGATGGAGCCCTCGCTGGCG
>JAKZVK010000308.1:0-3007 GCA_047516085.1 Bryobacterales bacterium | reverse complement strand
AGACGGTCAGACTCCCGCGAGCGCGGAGACCCGTCTCGTACTCCCGCCAATTCCGGACACGGTAGGCCTTCTGGACGTACTTCCGCTGGGTGCGCTTGACACTCGTCATGCGGGACCTCGGATCTCGGGGTGGAGGGCAATGATTGACCGAGATCGCGAGTTGTGCACCAAGGCAAGGTCGAGGCGCATTATCCCGAACAGCGCGTGCAGGAACCCTTCGGCCTGGCGCAGCGGGAGATGGGAGATGAGCCGTAGGGTCAGAGCGGTCTCGATGGCGAGATCCGAGGAGCGCCGCTGCCCACCCCGCCGGCCGCTCCGGCTGGCCGCCCAGGCAGCGATCGCTTCCGAGGACAACCGCACCGTCACATCGCCGCGGCGAACGAGGACCTGGGTGTAGGCCGGCCAGTTCGCAACGTGGTACTTCGTCTTGTACGTGGGATGGACCTTCGACTTCATTCCTGTAGTGTGGCTCCTGCGGAGACGAAAAGGGCGGGCCAAACCGCCCCACCCGCAGAAGGTCTTTCATGCAACACCGCCCCAGGACGACTGCAGCACGGCGCGGCGGTCGAGCGAGTGCTTCTCGGAGAGGCTCTCCGCGTAGCTGGCGAAGATCCACCGCCCCCCGGGCCGCTGGAGCCACTCCCAGGTCGACCAGAAGACCGAGACGAGGAGCGATTTCATATAGCGGGGCGGCAGAGTGATCAGGAGCCGCGTACACGCGCCGGCTGAGACCGCCTCGAGATGTTCGGCGACTAGGTCCAGATGCCAGTTCGGCAGGAACGGCTGATGCGGCTTGAGGATCGGCCACGCCTGGCGGACATAGGCCATCAGCGACCGCTCGGCGGTGCGGGTGAGCAGGGAGTCTTGGAGCGCGGCCTGCGTGCGGAGGGCCTCAAGGGACATCGGATGCCAACCACGTCTGTTGAACGATTCGTCGGTGGCATGCTGCCACGGTTTCACCGGAGCGATCAGCGCCGTGTCAATGCCTGCGTCACCGCGCCCGCGCAAGATGGCGGTGGCGACGCACTCCGGCGAGATTCAAGTCGATCACTAAGGCGTGGAAGGCGGCGTGCCTGGCGACCGGCTACCCTGTCCGGATCCCTCACGACCTGCGACGGTCAACCGTGCGTCGGTTCGTGTGCGCCGGGATCAGTGAGCACGTCGCGATGAAGCTTTCGGGGCACCTGACGTCGAGCATCTTCAGACGCTACGACAGCGTCAGCGGAGGGGATCTGAAGGAGGCTGCAAAGAAACTCGATCCAACCACGGAGGCTGGTCGCCGACGCGCCTAACTCACTCGACCTCATTGGGCTACCCGCCACCATCAGGTTCGGTATCCGTCTCCGGCTCTTCCGCCTCTTGTGGGTCGTTCGAAGAAGGAAGTGCCAGGACCGGATTCACACTCTTCTCAAGCCGCCGCGGTTGCTTCATGGACTGGGCGATTAGCCATTTCGCGCGCTCAGGGTTGACCACTCCCTCCACCTCGGCCGGGGGTTCCTCGACAGGAATGCCTTCGGGTAACACCGCGACTGTGACCTCCATGCCTTTGTCTAGCCTGTCGGCCAAGTACCGAACGGATCTCGCCACCGAGTCACCCAACTCGTTTCGTCGTTGCTCGTTGGTGATCTTCGCGAGCAGGTTCTTCGCCAACCTGTCCAGCTCCTCGTCTCGATTCTTCTCCTCAAGAGCCTCCAACCGTAGCAGCAAGTCAGGCGGCGCCCCTTGATCTGCGTAAGAAGTGCGGTTCTTTCTGAACTGAAGGATGCGATCGATCAGAGCCAGTAATGCCGCAATCAAGGCGGCAATCTCTGCGCCTGATGGGGGACCGATCGTGAGAAAGATGTCAACGCTGCCACTGGACAGGCTTCGAATCTTGAGGGGCGGACGCCCGTCAGAAGTGCACTCAACTACGTCAAGCAGCGCCCCGTTCAAGCGCTTTGCCTCGCGAGCGAGCCCCGCAAGCGAATCATCGATGAACGCGGACGGCAACCTTATTTCGATCTCGGCAGTGTCCGCTGGAATGGGTCTCGCCTGTATGTGGACTTCTTCCATCGCATCGCGCATGGCCGTGGCCGTCTGCGCGAACTCGTCAACTCGCTGATGTAGCTGTTGGAGTTGACTCACCTTCGCTGCGGGCGTTTCCGTAGATCCGACGATGGCACGCACCTTCTCAAGAAGCCCGCTGCTGCAGAGATTCACGGCGTCAAGCCGCTCAAGAATCGCGATCCCGCTAGGTGGCAGGAGCATGCATTGACCCGACTCGATTGTTGTCTTCAGTTCCTCTTCAACCGCCTCATAGGCCGAGGCAGTCTCAGGACTCGGGTTCTGAACAGTCTGCGTATATGCATCGCTCAGCTGCAGGATCAAACCAACGATGCGCTGCTTTCTGTTATCTGCGGCGACCGAATCGAGGACGGATCTCAGATGCTCGACGTTCATGAATGCGCGGCTCCCAGGTTATCGTCCGGCAGCAGTTTCCCCATGTCTGACCTGAAGCACCGGCCAAAGTGTCGGGCCATCTTACCGCACGCGCCCGACGGAAGCACCCGCCAACAATCGCGGTAGCGCGGGATTATGGCGAGCTAGTTCCGTGCCTTCCAGAGCTTCAGTAAGTTACAGAGCGCGACCGCGACACGGACAACCATCGTGTCGAATGCGTCCTCGATCTCGACGTAACCATCGCGGTGAATCGCTTGGATGTGTTGCAACCTTCAAGAAGCGACAAGAGCGCGACTGGTCGAGTTGCCCCGGCTTCGTCTCATGCCGCCACTTCGAACAGCTTGTTGATGAAGTGAATCTGTCGCCGAATATCCGACCCGCTCACCCACCTCGCCTGTCCCTTCCGGATCATGTGCATGGTCTCGTAGCCTTGGATGGTTCGCCGCGCTGCCTGAAACTCGCGAAACCCCTGCTTGGCTTTCACGCGTCGTTTGATCGCTCGATGATCCTGTTCCACGATGTTGTTCAAGTATTGGACCGGCCGGTGGCGGCAACGGCGTCTTAGGAT
>JAKZVK010000307.1:0-10147 GCA_047516085.1 Bryobacterales bacterium | reverse complement strand
CGTCCGGCCCTTACGCGTGGCATCACTGGAAGATCCAGGTCACGATCGCTAGCGGCTCGGGCGAGATCTGGGCCCGGTCGATCGACGCGATGGGACGGAGCCAGCCCGCCGACGGTGCGGTCCACTGGAACCCCTCGGGCTACGAGTGGTACGGCGTGGATAAGGTCACGCTCGGGTAACGCGGGTGCCGCTGACATTTAGGCTTACCGCCTGACACCGATGATTCCCTTGCGCCGCAAACGGCACACCGTTTTTCTCAGCGCAGCCGTCGCTTGGTTGGCCTCGCTCCTTCCCCTGACGGCGCAAACTACTCTTCCGCCGGGCCCCGGCGCCGACCTCGCCTACGCGAAATGCCGGCTCTGCCACGCCATGGATGTCGTGATCCAGTCCGCCGGCATCACACGTCCGATGTGGCTCGGCGTGATGGAGGAGATGAAGGAATTCGGCATGAAGGTTACGCCGGACGAGCACGAGGCGCTCGTTCATTACCTTGCCACCTACTTGGGCCCCAATCCGCCCGCGCCCGACAACAAGCCGACTCCGCCGGTTGCGTCAGCACTCGACGGCCAGAAGCTGTTTAACCGACATTGCAGCGCCTGCCACGGCGAAGACGGGAAGGGAGTTTCTGAGCAGATTCCTCCCTTGGCCGGCAACCCTTACCTGTTCAAGGACAGCCGTTACACCGTCGCCGTCTTGCTGTACGGGCTACAAGGGCCCATCGCGATCAAGGGTCAAACCTACGAGGGAGTCATGCCGGGCTTCGCACACCTCGACGACGCCGAGATCGCCGCCATCGCCAACTATGTCCGCACTGCCTGGGGAAATCGTCCTCAATTCCTTTCTGACCACGCCTCAGTAGTTCCTGGTGTAGTAAAGGCGGCACGCTCAAGGCCGCTGAGAACCATGGATGGTCGTGAACTCCGCAGGCGGTTGAAGTAAGCGAGTTGAGAGCCGATCTCAGATTTCCTGGGCGCGGACCGCTGCCCTTCGCTTTCAACGCCGGAAGTCTCGTTGTCGTTACAGAGGAATCGTCTGGGTGACTCGAAGTTGCCCGCACTCCACCCCGTCCCCTTGCTAGGCCCAGATTCGGTCACGGAAGTTCCAATTTTATTTCCGATGGACTAAGATGATGAAAAAGAACCACTTGTTGCATTTCCTCAGGGCGCACCCAGTCCCCTGACGGGTCTGGCTAGAGGATAATTGTGATGAAGAGGAGCACTGTGATTGAGAGGTGCACCGCCGGAACACGATACCTAGCCGGGGCTTTCGGCGACTTCAGTTCTCTGTGCGTTCTGTCGATCGCTACGCCAAGGGCTGCTCGACGCAACCCTTGTGACAGTTCGAAGAAAGAGCCAGTTTCGCGGAGCTTGGCGCGCCTCGTTGCTTTGTCGAGTGTCGTTGTGATATTCTCCCCCGCAGAAAGTGTTCGGCTGACATGTCTGAGCTGGGTTAATTCTGGCATGTCCGCTGATAGCGGGAGAGTCTGTAGTGGCGGACAAGGCAAAGGCAGCAGCAGTGGGTGGCGAAACCGCCAAGCCGCCTTCAGAATCGAGGCCTGACGTGTCCCCCGCTATTGACAGTACAACTGCCGAGTTCTTACTAGGCGGCATCCTTCATTCGCTCAAGGGCCTTCGCCGCGAGGACCTCGAAAAGCTGGCTGATCATATGCTAAAGGAAAGCTCCCGAACGTTGGAAAAGTCGGTGGGACAACACACTGACACAGAACTTCGTAGCTTTCTCTCCGCGATCGCGCGGGATCTTTTGGAGCAGCGCCCCGCGGCTTTGAGGGAGGTTGAACACCGCATTCGGGCGATTCAGATCTCCTTTCTCGAGAGCAGCCGGGTCTAAACCGTTGGGCCCTCACGCCGAGTTGAGGAATCTTGCCGACGACCATTGCGGTAAAGCCGGTGATGACCCGTGGTGTGTTTTTCTGCGAGTCCATCTCTGCGTGCATGATCGGGAGAGTCGCTCTGACCTTCCCGCCCTGGTGCGGCTGAATGACGCCTTTGCATCAAGGTGCATCCAGACATGCCGAGCGTGGGACCAACCAGTTCGCGAAAACCTTCCGCCCCTCTGGAAGGATGCCTTTTATTCGTACGAGCGTTATGTGCGCGAGGGCACCCTTGCACGTCGCCTGTGGGCAGTCGACCGCATGGCGGTAGCTCATATCCTGGAGGACCTTCCACCGGCCCTGCTGGAAGCGCGGGTCGCCAAGGACGTTTTCGACTCAGTGTTAACCGACATTCTTGCTTGTGTTGAGGCAGAGCGCGCCTTGGCTCCACACGGCTCACGCCTTAAAGAGAGTGTGTCGACCGCACTGCACGACATCCTTTTCCCGCTGGGCAAACCGACCGTATCGTTCCGAGTCTCCCACCTGCGAGAGCGGGCTTGGAAGCGATACGAAAAGCTGAAGGAACTTGAGGGGAGCAGCTAGCGAGATCTACGGCACCGCCACGATCTTCCCGAACTGTTCCTTGTTCTCGAGCCGCTCGTGTGCGGCGCGCAGGTCGGCAAGCGGGAACGTCTTGTCGACCACCGGTTTCAATAGCCCACGATCGAAAAACTTCAAGACCTCGTGCAACTCCCCGAGCGTCCCCATGAACGACCCATGCAGGCTGCGTTGCGTTATCTGCGTATCAGCAAGCCCGTGGCTCCGCTAGCCAGGCAGGCGGCGGTCACCGCTAAGAACGCAATTGCTGTGTCATCGACCATTTCGCCCGTAGCACTGATCACCTGATGGCTTTCGATCAACCTGCCAATCACGGGCTCGCCGACGCCGGCAAACAGGTACGCGAAGAAGTTCATGATACCGGTGCCCGTACCGGCGCGTTTCGGCCCGAGCAAATCCGGGCACAACGCCCAAAAGGCAGACTGTGGTCCGTAGGCGAAGAACCCACACAGGAACAGCACGCAAATACCCAGCCCGTGGTTGGAACGGGGAATGAAGTACATCCCGAACGCCGAGAGGGCGGCCAAGAACATGAACAGCGAAATCAGGGGCCACCGCAGGCCGCGAAAGACGCGATCGGAAAGCCAGCCACTGGCCAAAGCGCCCAAGGCCATGCCAATCGGGAGCGCCAGACTCACCCATTTGTCGTCGGAGTTCTTCCAGTCGCCACCGAGAAAATGCACGGGGACCCAGAAGAGCAGGCCGTAGCGCGCCAGGTTCTGAAAACCGATCGCCACGCTCGCGATCATGAATCGCGGGTTGCTGAGGACCTGGACGTAACGCTCGCGTGACCCTTCCTCGGACGATGGGTCCGCCGGTTGCGCCTGAGCGCCGGGGGTATCCGCCGGAGGGTCGGGCGGGTCCCAGCCTACGTCCTCGGGACGGTCACGCACGAAGATGAAATAGACGCAGCCGCCGACCAATAGCAACAGAACCGGAAGCCGGAAGATCCACCGCCAATCCAAGTTGAATGTGTCGATTACCAGCAGCGACGTGATGTAGGAAACAACCGACGACATCCCGGCCGCGAAAACGTAGAGCCCGTAGACCCGGCCCCGTTCCGATTGACTCCACCAGTTGGAGAGAACGCGGCTGCCGGGCGCCCAGCCCATCGCTTGGAAGTATCCGTTGGCGGCCCAAGGGACCAGCAGGGCGCCGACGCTGCTGCCAAAACTGACGGCCCAGTTCGCGACACACGACGCGACTGCGCCGAAGCTTACGATGCGGCGTCCGCCGTACTTATCACCGAGATTTCCGTTGATCGATTGCCCCAGGGCGTAGGACCACAGGAGACAGGTTCCGGCCCAGCCGAGGGTGGCTTTGCCGATCCCCAGTTCCTCTTGGATGCCGGGGATGGCGAAGCCGAAGGTCTGGCGTCCGGTATAGAAGAACAGGTAACAGAACATCGTGGCCAGTAGAATGCGCCACTGTGCGGCCCGGAACTGTGCTTTCCGAAACGAAGGTTCTGCTGTGCCCATAGTGGTGTCTGGGACTACGGGCGTTCGCCGCGTGCGAGCCGCTGATTGACGTCTTCGATAACCGGTTCAATGTCGGCAAGTGAATCGATGACGTAGTGGGCTCCGGCCTTGCGCAGGATGTCGCGTGTCTCCTCATGCCGCCGATCGAGCTCGGCGGCGGGCATGTCGTCGGCTTCCTGATAGCTGTTGATGTTCAAATAGTTGCTGTAGCGCGAAACCCCCACCGACCAGCAACCGGCGTTCAAGCCCTCGCCGATTCCGCTGACGGTGTCGTCAACCTTGATCACCGCTTGAATGGGCCAGGCGTCCATTAGATCGAGATTACGGTAGACCATGAAAGGACGCGGGCGTGCGCCTTGGGCCACCTCGTCGACCGCGACCGACGCGTCCAGTTCCATGCCTTGCTCCTTGGCGGCTTTCTCGAGGACGTCGACCATCGGCCGGATGAAGCCGGTGGAACAGCCCACCTTCAGTCCCTGTTGCTGCAGGCGGGAGACGACGTCGGCGACGCCGGGCAGCAGCCCTGTATGCGCGGGCAAACAAGCAAGCTGTGCGGGTACGAACTCCTCGAACATCCGGTCAACATCGGTTTGATCCGGATACTTGCTGTGCACGTCCTTCCAGCGTTCCCGGATGTGCGGATCTTCGGTCAAGGCCTTGATATGTAGGTCCTTGCGGAGCCCCATGGGGCCGCGGGCCTCTTTCATGCTGATCGTTACACCTTGTTCTTCGAATACCTGCGCGAACACAACGGCCGGAGCGATAACGTAGGCGTCGGCTGTCGTGCCGCTCCAGTCTAAGACCAGTGCCTTTACGCGCCCTCGATACTCGCGATGAAAAACGAAGTCATTGTGGATGCTCATGATGATCCTGTAAGTGACGCTATTGAATCGATTCGAGTAGATGGATGACCTGCGTGGCGGTGAGTGCCCGCGGATTATTGCGGAGGCGGTCGACGTTGACGCTTTCAGCAATTGCCTTGCGTGTCGGAGCCCCGGTGATACCGAGCTCGCTCAAACGAGTGTGACATCCAATCGAATCCATCAAATCGGCAATCCTCGCTCGACCCTCTTCCGCGTCTGTGCACCCGAGCTTCACGAGAACGAGGTCGATTATTTCTCGGACGTGCTCGACGCCCCGTGGGTCGGTGACGTCCGCCTCGGATACGTCAGCGTTAAAGACCAACACGGGCCCTAGCGTCAGCGCGACCGCATGGCCATGCGCGATGCCGAAACGGTGAGTAATGTTGTACGAGATCGCGTGGGGCGCCGTTGTCTTCGTGATGTTGATCGCTTTGCCCGCAAGATGGGCGGCGCGAGACATGGCTGCTCGGGAGGCGGCGGTTGGCGCATGAACGGCGTCTTCAAGATGGGCGAGGACCAGCTCAAGCGCCTCCACGGAATACGACATGGACTCTTCGGTTGAATGAATACACCAGATGGACTCGATCGCTTGGCTCAGTGCGTCCAGTCCCGTCTCCGCCGTGATCTTCGGAGGGAGAGATTGAGTGAGCCGCCAATCGACCACGGCAACGTCCGCCAGGATCGACTCGTGGGCAACCGAATGCTTCACGCCGCCGCAGTAAAGCACCGCGAAGTGCGTTGCTTCGGCGCCGGTTCCTGCTGTTGTTGGCACAGCGACCAAGGGGCACGCTACGTTTTCAATCAGGCTGTTGTCCGCGATGATGTCGGCCGGTGGGTGACGCTGGCCGGCAAAACAACGAATGAGTTTCGCAATATCCAGCGCGGTGCCCCCACCGATTGCAACGATGACATCACAGGGGGTTCGTCGATAGTGCTCAACCCCTCGGAGGACATCTTCGAGTTGCGGGTTGTTCGCAAAGCCGTCGAAATCAACAATATCGCGCGTCTCCCAATGGGGGGCTAGCTCCAACCGTGCCCCGGACAACTCGTAAGCCGGACGGTCTACGACGAGAAACACCGATTTCGCCCCAAGTTGGGAAAGCTTGTCGCCGACTTGGGAAGCACAACCGGGTTCGGTCAGTCGCTCGTCGGCTTGCCCATGACGGTCTCCCCCTGAGAGGTTTGTATTGGCGGAGCTAACGGCCACCCTATCTCCTGACCTGCAAGGAATGTACTGCTCGGGAGTTCAACCCCTACGGAACCAAGACGATCTTGCCGAACTGCTCCTTGTTCTCGAGCCGCTCGTGGGCGGCGCGAAGCTCGGCTAGCGGGAAGGTCTTATCGACCACCGGCTTTAACAGCCCGCGATCGAAAAACTTCAAAACCTCGTGCAACTCCCCGAGCGTGCCCATGAACGACCCATGCAGACTGAGGTGTTTGAAAAACAGATGCGCGATGTTCAGGTTCACGTCGGCGCCGGTCGTGGCCCCGCAGGTCACGAGCCGTCCGTGGTGCGCCAGGCTTGCAGTAGAATGCTCCCAGGTTGCCACGCCTACGTGCTCGAACACGATGTCGACGCCGCGTTTGTTGGTGATGCGCCGCACTTCCTTACGGATGTCCTGCTGGTAGTGGTCGATCACCTCGTCCGCGCCCAGCTCGCTGGCCTTGGCCATCTTCTCCTCGTTGCCGGCCGTGGCGATCACACGGCAGTGGAAGAGCTTTGCGATCTGCACGGCGGCGATGCCCACCCCACTACTCGCGCCGATTACCAGCACGTCCTCGCACATCTTGATCTTTGCGATGCCCACGAGCATGTGCCAGGCGGTGAGAAACACCAACGGAATCGACGCCGCTTGCTCGCAGTTCAGATCGCCCGGGATCGGAAGGACGTTGATCTCCGGCACGGCGACATACTCCGCGTTCAGACCCGGATAACGGTACCCAAACAGCCCATAGTCGGGACTGAAGTTGTCCTGCCCCGCGACGGCGAACGGATTCCTGCGCGAGCACTTCCCCGGAGCAATCAAGACCCGCTCGCCCACCTTCACCTCATCGCAAACATCGCCAACCTCGACGACTTCCCCCGCAGCATCACTTCCCAGGATGTGCGGCATCTCGAGCTTCAACCCGGGCAACCCGCCGCGTACCCATAAGTCGAGATGATTCAAACTGCAAGCACCGACCTTGACAACTACTTCGTTGGCGCGCGGCTTCGGTTCAGGCGCGTCCTCGTACTGCAAAACCTCCGGACCGCCGTGCTCATGGATGCGGACTGCTTTCATCTCTCAACTCCTTTTGCTCGAACTGTCGCTCGGGTTGTCGCTAGAGGCTGACCGCGAACCCCGTATTATAGTGAGCCCGTATTACAATAAGGATGTTCCGAGGCAATTGAGATGGCCCGTCCCGTTGACGTTTACGAAGAACTCGTGCATCTGCGCCGCAGCGGCCAGAAGGCCGCGCTGGCGACCATCGTCGAGGTAGCTGGGTCGATTCCGAGCTTCCAGAGCGCCAAGTTGCTCGTGCGCGAGGACGGTACCATGATGGGCACCATCGGCGGCGGCTGCACCGAGGCCGAAGTCTGGACCGCGGCCCGCGAGGTGATCGAAACCGAAAAGCCCCGCATGCTGCAGTTCAACCTCGGACAGGAGGCCGCTTACGACAACGGCCTCATCTGCGGGGGGCAGCTCAACGTTTACGTGGAACCGATCCTACCCATCCCGGGCTGCTACATCTTCGGCGCCGGGCACATCTCGAAAAGCCTCTCAAAGGTCGCAACGCTGGCCGGTTTTCGCACCGTCGTCGTCGACGACCGCGACACCTACGCCAACCGCGAACGCTTCCCCGAGGCGGCCGAAGTCCACGCCGACGAGTATGAAGACGTCTTCCCGAAGCTCCAGGTGAACGAGTCGAGCTTCATCATCATCGTCACCCGCGGTCATCGTGACGACATGCGCGTGTTGCGCTGGGCGGCGAAGGGGCCGGCCCGCTACATCGGCATGATTGGCAGCAAGCGCAAGACGCTTGAAGTGCTCAAGCACCTGCAGAAAGACGGCATCCCGCTCGACAAGCTTTCGCGGATCAACGCTCCGATGGGCTTCGACATCGGCGCCGTCTCCCCCGAGGAGATCGCCGTGGCGGTCGTCGCCGAGATGATTCATCGCCGCCAACGGCCGACCGAAGGCTGGAACCAGATCTCGAAGTCGATCTTCACCGAAGGGATTCCGAAGGCGCTTGAGATCCACGCCGCCGAACAGGCTGAGGAGCCCGAGGCGGAAGCCACCCCGGAGGCCGTACCGGCTGATGTCGAGGCGACCACGACCGGCGGCTAGCCGACTTCGCGATTCCCTCAGTTCCCCTGTGTCCCCCCCCGTAGCCAAACCGGCGGGCATCATTCTTGCGGCGGGTGAATCGAGCCGCATGGGGCGCGACAAGGCGCTGCTCGCCTACCGCGGCACGACTTTCCTCGGGCACTTGATTTCGGTCTTGGAGCCTCGCGTGGACCCGTTGATCGTTGTGCTCGGCCACCACGCCGAGGCGATCCGCGGGAGCTTGGAAGCCGGGACACGTGTGGTCGTCAACCCGGACTACCAGCGCGGCATGTTGTCTTCCCTCCAAACGGGCATTCGTGCCCTGCCGCCGGAGGCGGAAGCGGCTTTGTTCACCTTGGTTGATCACCCGGCCGTGGCCGAGTCGACCGTCGATCGACTCCTCGCCGCCCTTTGCGACTGCGGCAAGCCCCTGGTGATCCCCTGCTATGGCGACCGCCGTGGCCACCCGGTGATCGCGGCGCGCTCAGTGTTGGATGAGATGGTAGCCCTACCCGCCGACGCTTCCCCGAAAGACGTCATCCACGCCCACCGAGTTGAGACGGAGTTCATCGACGTCGACGATCCAGGCATTCTCCGCGACATCGACCTGCCCTCGGACTACGAAGCGTTGAAGGATCTTCTGTGAGTATGTGGCGTAAGGGTCCAGCCTTGCCGAGAACCGATTCTTCGGTTCTCAGGTCCGCGAAGCGGCACGGCTCCAACGCACTCAGCTCTCACCCCATCAGTGCCCGCGCTCCTAACTCCACCGAGAGCGGGTCCTCCTCCGCCTCGCCCCAGGCCATGAGTTGGCGGGCCAGATCCACAACCGTCGCCTGGTGTGACGGTGCCGCATACAGGTCATTCTCCTCATCCGGGTCGGCTGCCACGTCATACAGCGACCCCGGGCTCCCCGTCGACTCCCCTTCAAACTTCCGCAGAATCAACTTCCAGCGTTCTGTACGAATCGCTCGGTCTTCAAAGAAGGCCCCCTCGTACAAGCGCTGGCAAATGTTCATCATCACCAACGGCCCACGCCAGCGGTCGCGCCCGGCCTGCAAGTCGGGCAACAGGCTACGCTCCGCCAACGGCATGTATTGCCCTTGCAGGCGCCCCACCGCTCCCGCGGCGTCCATGATCGTGGGGGCGAGATCGACGGGGCTCGCCCCCGACCGCCACACCTTGCCCGGCGGCAGCAACGACGGACAATGCATCACCAGCGGTATCCGCGAGACCTCGTCGTAAGGGCTGCTGTAACCGTGCAACCCCGTCCCCGGACGCAGACGGCTCGTCATGCCGTGCTCGGTGGTGACGATGATCAGCGTGTTGTCGAGGATCTTCTGCTTGCGCAAAGTGTCGACCAGCCGGCCGACATTCCAGTCGAGGCTCGAAACCGTCTCGTAGTAGCCTTCAGGCTCGAGGTTCTTGCCGCGATAGTGGTCGTAGTATTTCTTCGGCGGGTCCCACGGCGGGTGCGGCGGGTAGAACGACTGATACAGAAAGAACGGCCGCCGTGCGTTTTGCTCGATGAACTCGATACCGCGGTCGGTCTGGATGTCAGGACGGTACGCCGACTCGTGCGGCTCGCCCACCCAGTGGAACATCTGCGAGTTGAACGTCCGCCAGGTGTCGAAGAAGCCGGGGTTTGACGGTCCCAGGTGCCACTTGCCGATGTGCGCGGTTTGATAGCCGGCGTTGTGGAGCACGTAGGGGAAGTTGTCCCACAGATCGAAGCGGTCGTCGTGGAAGGGGTCGGGGTTGCGCCCATGGTAGGAGTTGCGTCCGCGGCCGTGTGTGGGATGGCAGTTGCGGCGCATGCCGTGCGCGTGCGGGTACTTGCCGGTGATGATCGAGGCGCGGCACGGGCCGCACAAGCCTTGCGGCGCGTAGTAGGTATCGAAGCGAACGCCGCCGGCGGCCAAGGCGTCGATGTTGGGCGTGTGAACCGGCTTCATCCCGTAGGTGCCGAAGGCGTCGCGGCGGCACTTGTCAAACAAGATGAAGAGCACGTTGGGTTGCGTTCTGCCCGGCTTGCCCGTGGGGCTGGTGGAT
>JAKZVK010000306.1:0-2574 GCA_047516085.1 Bryobacterales bacterium | reverse complement strand
CAAGTTGTCGGTGTTGACGTATAACCGCTTCCCGTCGGGGCTGATGGTCGTCGGGCGCGGCGCGTTGCCGGTCGAAATCGTGCCGACGACATCGTGTCGCGCGATATCGACGATGTAGATCTTCCTGTTGAGGGTGGTGGGCCGCCCTTCCTTCCGTGCCTGCTCGACGCTACGGGTGCCGCGGTCGTGCGGCACGAGGTACATGTACTTGTCATCGGGCGAGACGACTGTGTTGTGCGGCGTGCCGTTCGTCGGGATGCGCGTGATGATCTTCTCCTGCTCTGTGTCGAAAACCTCGTACATACCGTCTCGCATCGCCGGGACGTAGACATACCGCCCGTCCAACGTCGTCTCGATTTCGTTGGGGCGCCTGCCGAAAAAGTCGTACTTCTTGATAAAGACGTCCTTGACGGGGTCCACAACAGCCAGCCCATCATCGCCCTCGGTGGCGACGTAAAGCGGGTGCTGCGACTTCGGCGTGGCGATGCCGTGGGGCAGCTCGCCAACCTCGATCGACCCGAGGATCTTGTTCGTCGCGACGTCGACGACCGTGACGTCGTCCGCGTTGCTGCTGAGGATGTAGAGCTTCTGGCGTGTTCCGGCCGAGGCTGCCGCCAACAGGACCCCCACCACCAAGACAGTTGCGAGCCCCAAAGCCAACCTGCGCAAGATCCCTGTGCGTTTCATCAATATCTCCTTCAGATTCGTCGATGGGGCCAGACTGCTCCGCGCTGCTTAGCCGAGCGCGGCCTCCTCGACACCTTGAATCTCAATCGTGTTTTCGCTCACCTCGAATTGAAACCGGTACAAACCGCGGCCGGCGGGCCCGGTGAGCAGCGCACCATCCGCGACCGGATCGAAGACGCTAAAGTGGCACGGGCACACCAGCAGCGGGTTCTCCGGTTTGGCCCCCTCGGGAACCCGCACGGCCTCGGTTTCCTTGACCAGGTTCACGTAGCACAACTCGTGGGGACAGTGCAGGCACAGCGCTCGGATTCCTTTGTCGTCCGGAACGCCGTCGGGCTCCGGCCCCGACACCCGAACAAGGATACCTCGCAAGAGCATGTCGGAGATACCGTCCGGCCCGGGACGCAGCTTCGTCGCCCGCGCCGTGAAGGGAACCGGCGTCCACTCCCGCTCGAGCGAGCCCTTGGGGACCGCCACCGGCTGCTTGAGCTTGCGGAAGCCATCTTTGGAGGCCGCCAAGCCCGGTGTGACGGAAGCGAACCAGGCGAGAACCCCGAGGCAGCGCGCCAGCCAGCCTCTGCGGGGAATCGACGATGGGCGCGAACAGCTCAAGGGCGCACCGCGGTCCGGTCTCGGAAGTAAGTCCGGCGCACTAACTCCCGGGCCGCGCGATGAGTCTATCATAGGCCTTGGCCTGGCTGGATGGTCGCTCATCGCCTATTGCTCCAGTACGCCGGCCCGGAGAAAAAGCGTGCCCTCGAAGGCCTCCGCCGGCTGAAAATCCCCCCACCACAAGTACGATTGGTCGCTTAACGAGCCCGGCTCGCTCCCCGAGTGGCAGCCTGCCCCCGCAGGGCCCGCGGATTTACATCCGCGGCTCTGATGCTTTGGGTGGCACGGTTGCGACAGGCCGGGCGTCACCGGCGGCCAAAGACGTACAAATACGGTAACCCCGCGGCCCCAATCTGCGCCCTTCCGATTGGACGGCACTGCCGCCTGTGGTCCCGTGTGGCCCGCCGGAGGACCGCCCACGGGCCGGTCCTCAGCAGGACAATCCCGTAAGATAGGGACGGGTGCGCCACAGCCGCCCCATCGGGCGGGATTCAGTCGATTCGGCTTTCGCGGGGGGCCTACGTACAAAACGGTCCGGAAAGTGCGAGAACAAAGGTCTTGAACATCTGGGTAAAGAGGATCATCTGGATCGTCATCGGGGCCGGTCTGCTCATCGCAGGCGGCATGCGCATCGCGGACCTACAGGATAAGCAGGCCATCTCCTCCAAGAAGAAAAAGAAGGCCGGCCGGACCGTGAGCGTCGAGGTAACGCAGGCGCGCCGCGGCTCGCTCCGTGAGGATTTGGTGATCACCGGGGCTCTCAAGCCCAAAGAGCAGGTGGATATCACCGCCAAGTCGACCGGGCGGGTCGAGAAGCTTCGCTTCTACGTTGGTGACCGCGTCAAGACGGGCGATCTCGTTGCCGAACTGGAAGACGACGAGCTTCAGCAGCAGGTCAACCGCGCTACGGCATCCATCGCTGTAAGCCGGGCATCGGCGTCACAACGCGAGGCCGAGCTCGAAAACGCCAAGGCCGAGTTGGATCGTTCTCAGAGGCTCCTCGCCGACGAGTTGATCTCCCCGCAGGACCATGCCTCGACTAGGACGAACCTTGCAGTCGTCGAAGCCCAGGTCCAGTTGGCCTACGCGCAGACCGAGCAGGCCGAGGCCGAGTTACGGGAGCTGAAAATCCGGCTCGAGCAATCGAAGATCTTCGCGCCCATGGGCGGCTTCGTTGCGATCCGCTACGTCGATGTGGGCGCGCTGATCAGCCCGACCACGCCCATCCTGCGCGTGGTGAATTTGTCGACCATGGTCACCCACGCCAACGTACCG
>JAKZVK010000305.1:0-8761 GCA_047516085.1 Bryobacterales bacterium | reverse complement strand
GTTCTCGAGAAACAAAGTTCTCGCTCTGCATATCGGCAACGGCAAACGAAAACTAGAGGGCGGTCCCGGAGTAAGGCCTGCGGCGGGCAGCGGGCGGAGCAGGGAACTTGTTCCTCCTGGAACGTCTGTCATGGTTCGGCTTCCTCAACCACTGATGCCGGAGGTTTTCGTTAAGTCCTTTACCATCAGTTGGGAGAAGCCAAAAGCGTCGGTAGCCGCAATGGCCTGGGCGAGGTATTTCTCCGCGAATTCGCGGTAGTTTTCAGACCCCGCGGCTTCGTTGTCGTCCTCACTCATCTTGCCGGCCTCGCGCGCGGTCTTGAGAAGTTGGGCCACGAGCATGGCCTCGAACTCGCGCGCGGCCTCTTCAACCGACATACCCTTGGTGAACTGGGGTGTCGAGAGGGTCAAGGGAGAGACCACGAGCGGTGAAACGGCATCCGGAACCATTCAGATCACCTTCAGTTCGGCCTCGAGCGCGCCGGCGGCGGCGATGCCCTGCATGATGGCGATAATGTCCCTCGGCGTCGACCCGATCGCCATCAGGGCTTTGATCAATTCCTCCACGCTGGCGCCCTCCTTCAATAGCACCTGACGGGCCCGCTCTTCCTCCACCTGGACGTTGACTTGCGGGGTGACGACGGTCTCGCCCTGCGAGAAGGCCGGCGGCTGAGACACAACAAAGTCCGTGACCACTTGTACCGTCAGGTTTCCGTGGAGCACCGCCACGGGCGCGATCTTGACGTCGCTGCCGATAACCACCGTCCCGGTGCGCTCGTTGAGGATCACCTTGGCCAGGCGGTCGGTCGGGATCTCAAGCGCGTCAATCTGAGCTATGAAATCGACCGGACGCTCGCGGTAGCTTGCCGGCATCTTGACCATCACAGCGGCGGCGTTCTCCGCGTGGGCCACTGCGCCGGGGAAGGTCTCGTTGAGCATCTCGGTAATCCGAGATGCTGTCGTGAAATCCGGCCGCCGCAACTGCAACCGAAAGCCCTCGGGGTCCGGCGGCACGCTCGGGGCGGATCGCTCCACGATGGCCCCTTCAGGGATCCGTCCGACAGTCGGATGGTTGACCTGCACGCCGCTGCCGCCTCGCCCCGCCGAGAAGCCGCCGATCGACAGCGGGCACTGGGCCACAGCGTACACCTCGCCGTTCGCCGCCTTGAGAGAGGTGAACAGCAAAGTGCCGCCCTGGAGGTTCCGGGCGTCGCCGATCGAGGAGACGGTGACGTCAATCCGGGATCCGGGCCGGGCGAACGGGGGCAGCGAGCCGGTGGCCATGACCGCTGCGATGTTGTTGACCCGCAAAGCCGTGGGAGCCACGTTGACCCCCATCTTCTGCAAGAGGTTCGACAGGCTCTGGGTCGAGAACACCGTCTGCTGGCGGTCTCCCGTGCCCGCCAAGCCGACGACGAGGCCGTACCCGATCAGCATGTTCTCACGTACGCCTTCGATCGAGGCCAAGTCCTTGAGACGGACTGCGGAAACGGGTGCTGCCACCATCACCGCCAACGAGATTGAAAACCATAAGGATTTCTTAGTCAATGACATAAGGCGTTAAAACGGAAATATCCCATGAAGAAGCCTGATGAAGAAGTTCGGTCGGCGGATCGCGTCGTTAACGACCCCCTTGCCGTTGACCCGCAGTTCCATCATCGCTAGGCGATCGGAGGTGACGCTGTTGTCTTGAGCCAAGTCGACGGGCCTCACCGCACCGCGCAGCCAGATCACCTGGCGCTCGGAGTTGACCATGATCTCCTTGATTCCCTCGATGATCAGGTTGCCGTTGGGCATCACGTTGGTCACTTGGCTGGTGATGAGTGTCGTCACGGAGGTGGATCGCCCGGTGGTGCCCTGGCCGTCGAGCGCGATTGAGCCCGACGTAGTCCCAAGGTTAGCCAGCGCCCCTGCCGGGCTCAGGGACCCGAACAGATTCGTGATCGAGTGGTTTCCGTTTGAGGCGCGCGACGACGAAACCGTGCCGCTCGACAGAGCGCTGGCTTGCTCGACGACGCGAATCGTGATCAAGTCTCCCGGCCGAGCGGCCTTGGGGTCTCGGGCCAACTCGGCCAGGAACGAGCGGCTCAGGTAGAGTGAGCCGGCCGAGGGGGTATTCTCGGGGCCGGGCGTGAGGGACTCCTCGATGTAGCGGTTCAGCGTTCCTTCGCTCGTTTGGCCCCACGCGGTTAGACCGAGGACCGCCAGGATACCGGTACTGAGGCAGAGCCACCTCCCCAATGTCGCTATCACTGTCAAGAGTTCCCGCCCGCGAAGGGGCGATGCAGCCGCCCGCTGGTGGGAAGGCATCTGGACATCGTCATGGCTGCAGGTTCACCTCCGCGAACTTGGAGCTGACAATCGTGGCCGCGATCTTGCGGCCGCTGTCGAGGTTGCGGCAGAGAATGCGGTCGCCGATGGAACCCGACTGCTCGGCGCGCGCCGGCGCCTGCAACTGGATCAAGCCCGAACGAACCCGAATCTGGATCAGGTCGCCCCGCCGAACGGCCTCGACCTTCTGCAGCATGCGCCGCTCGAGTACCTCGCCCTCGCGCAGGTAGACCTTTAGCTTCTTGTCTTCAATGTCCTGCTCTGTAAACAGATAGCGCTCCGGGGGGCCTTCGAGTGGGCCCTCGTCGAACCGGAAATCAGAGGGTTCGAGTTCCGTCCCGGTGGGCAGGTCTTTGAGGGCGACCGCTTGCGTGCCCATCACCGAGACGGTGACCCGGATCGGCAGCGATCCGCTGCGTCCGTCGAGGTTCTCCCAGCGAACCGTCAGCCGCGCCGGGCGATTGAGCCGCTGCGGGGGCGCGCCCAGCTTGAACTCCAAATGCCCTGCCGGCACCAGCGGGCTCTTGAAGTTGTGGAGGGTCACGTCGACTTGCTGGGGATCGGCGCGGTAGTAGCGCGCCGCCGCCGACGTGATCAACTCGCGCGTCTCGTCGGCCGTGAGCTGCCGCAGGCGACGGCTCACCACGATGCCGTCGGGCAGGGACTCGCGGTCCAGCTCCATGTCATGGCGGCGCGCCCAGCGCAGAAGCTCGTCCGGACGCAAGCGGCGTTGGATCCCCGGCCGCGGCGCGTAGGCCAAGACCGTGGAGGGTTCGATGCTTCCCCACTCGGGCATCACCTCGGCGAGGTCGCCGGCGGTGATCTGGTCGCTCTCGACCACGAGCTCCGGCGTCTGGCCGGCAAGGACTAGCGGTATCAACACAACAAGGAACAGCATGAGACGACTAGCGGTTAAGGGCATTGGCCTCCTGATACATTTCGTCGGCCGTTCGCACCACGCGCGCGTTGGCCTCGTAGGTTCGCTGGCCGACGATCATGTTGATGAACTCCTCGACGACACTGACGTTCGAGCTTTCGAGGAAACCCTGCGCAAGGGTGCCGTGTCCTTGCTGGCTTCCCGGCTCACCGACAATGGCGTCGCCGGAGGCGTCGGTTGGCTGGAACAAGTTGCGCCCGAGAGCCAGCAGCCCGGCGGGATTCTGGAACGTTGCCAACTGAATGGGGCCCTTCTGCGTCGGCGTTGTCGTGCCGGGCTGGCGGTAGCTGACGGTTCCGTCGGGAGCGATGGTCAGGTCCGAGGCGTCCGGGTCGATGGTGATCGCCGGCTCGAGCGGGTCTCCGTTGGGTGTCACGACGTTGCCGTCGCGGTCGAGGTGAAACGATCCGGCCCGCGTATAGGCCAGTTCGCCATTCGGCAGCCGTACCTGGAAGAACCCGGCACCTTGAATCACCACGTCGAAAGGATTGTCGGTGGCGACGAAGTCACCCTGCTTGAAGACCACTGAGTTGGCGACGACGCGGGTTCCGAGGCCGAGTTGCAGGCCCGACGGGAAGACCGTCTGCTGGCCGGAGGCCGTTCCCGGCGCTGTCATGTTCTGGTAGAAGAGGTCCTGGAACTGCATGCGCCGGTGTTTGAAGCCGGTTGTGCTCGCGTTAGCGAGATTGTTGGCGACGTTGTCGATATTCAGTTGCTGCGCGACCATGCCGCTGGCGGCGCTGAAGAGTGCTCGTATCAAAGGTTCTAAACTCCTTTCCCGTTACCTTCCATAACTGCTTAGTTCCTCGATGCCGCGGGCGTTCATTTCCTGACCGATCAGGGTGGCGGCCTGTCGCAGCATTTCGAAGTTGCGCGTGGCCATGATCAACCGTACGGCCGACAGAGGCGCCTCGACGTTCGATGCCTCGAGTTTCCCTTGTTGCACCGAGGTCGCGACGGCGGGCTGCGGGTCGGCCCCTTCACGCGCCTGGAAGTAGTTGCTGCCCGCTTTCATCAACGGAGGCCGTCCGGCGAACTCCACCACGCCGATCTGCGTGATGTTGAGTCCGTTCACACTCACCACGCCGTCGGCGGCGATGGAAACTTCACCGTCTGGCGGCATGTTAATGGGCTGCTCCTGCGCGTCAAGCACCGGGAAGCCATCCGGGGTCTGGAGCCGGCCTTCGGGTGAGCGCGTGAGGCTGCCGTTGCGGGTGTACAGTCGCCCGCTCGGCCCCTCGATCTGGAAGAAGCCCGGACCGGAGAGGGCGAGGTCGAGGGGCGCTTCGGTCGTCGTCAGGGGACCCTGCTCGTAGTCGATCCGCGATCCTTCGACAAAGGGCATCCAAGGCAACTCGCCCGGCTCGAAACCGGTTTGGGCCTGCGCCGTAAGAAACAACCGGTGGAACTCGTTATCGCGCTTGTACCCGGTCGTGGACGCATTGGCGATATTGTTGCCGAGCACCTCCAGGGTTTCGATCTGGGCCTTCATGCCCGCGGCCACCGACAGTAGGGAAGGATCCATCGGGGAGGGAGTCAGCAATTACACCGCCAAACGGAAAGCAACCAGAACGGCCGCTTTTCGCGAAACCCGGCGTTTGCCGGAGCGTAATTTTTGTCGGCGTTTTGCCGTTCGGCAGTTTCTTGTCTGCTTCCCGGCACTGGGCGGGGACTGGGCGCGGGAGGTTTAGGGTGAGGCGACCGCAGTGCTGATCCAGGTCAGCAGAGAGGAGCTAACTCCCTGATTCCCAAACGGGCTACGATCCCTGGGACCCTGTCGCGGCGCTCCGACGGAGGCCGTTTCTCGGAAGCGTACAACGGTTTTGGCCCGTCGCGTGCCCAACACGGGCTCGATGTCGATCGGCTCAGTACCCTTCCTCGCCACCGGGACACCGCCGTCGTCGGCTACCGGAGCGCAGGTCTCCGGCGGCGCGGCGAGGCGGAACCACCAAGCGAGTGCGGGTGTCTTCACGGCGTCATTGGGTCTGGGTCCGGAGGAACGCGACTTCGGCTTTGAAGAAAGCGACAGCCGGTCGTTCTCCGCGCTATTCGACGAGGGAACGCGGCAGCAAGCATCCTCCGGCGGCGGGCGAGGGCGTCCGACGCTTGGTTTTAGCGAGGTCGCGAGCGATCCCGATGCTGCGAGCGATTCCGGTGATGCCGGTGCACATCGCCAGGACGTCACGGTAGCGGGACCGCCTCCTGTGCAGAGCCGGCGTTTCGTCGTGATAAGAGGGGCTGCGTCAGGAGAGGCCGGCACGTCCGACACGACCGTCAACGTCACCAGTAACCAGGGAGCTTCGGCGCAACCTCAGCCCGAGGCGGCGACCGAGCGGGTACAGGCAGAACTGGGATCGCCGATCGAGCTGATAGCCCACCTCCGACGAACACAGACGATCCAAGTAGGGACGGTTGTCCAAACCCAGCCCCCAGGTACCGAAACGAGCGCGGCCCGCGCACCACGGTTCCAAGCTACCGAAGTCGTCGTGGTCGCTGAGAGTGCTGAGAGTAATGTGCCGCCGACAATTGCCAAGGGTGGGCTGGAGGGGTCCCAGGTCGTGCGCACTGCCCGCCCCAATCCGAACGCAGCGGCGCCGCCAACGGAGACCGGGCGTCAGCAACCAGTCGCTCTAGTCCCACAAGTCAGGCCCGAAGACGGGATTCCGTTGACCGACCAACCGCGCCCGCCTGTGGCACACGGGCGTTCCTCTTCCGAGGGAGCGACGGCGCAAGCGCCGGCAGAGACGACAATCCCGAAACAAGAAGGATCCGTGCCCCTTGCCTTGCGCCCAGGGGAGAAGCCGAGCACCGCCGAAGCAGAGCGCCCCCACGATCGAGGCCAGAAAGCCGCTCGGCAGGCGACTCGGCCTGACTCGTCCGCGGAGAATGCGACCGCTCGACAAGCGCCCAAGTCGAGCGGGGCGCGTGCGCTCCAAGCGGCCCATCGCGATGGCACGAAGTTCACGAGAGACGGCAGCGTCGAAGGTACGGACAGAAGTGTACCCCAATTGCAACCCGAACCGGGGCAACACTCGTCGGAGAACCGCTCGACAGTTGCTCGAGATCAAGTACGAGTCGAAGCTTCAGCGCCGAGCACTCTGGAAACCGTGCCGTCCGCCGTGCTCCCGGAAAGCATGCAAGCATCCAACCCCGTCCCCGAGCCTACCCCCCAACTGCCGCAGCAACGACAAGTGAAAGATCAAGACAGGGCTGTAAATCATTTGAGAAAATCGGGTTCGAAGACAGCATCGAAGCTAATCCCCGAGACTCCCTCGCAGCCTGAGATCATCATCGCACCCGCCCTCTCTACCATCCGCGAGTCACGCGGGGCTTTAGCTAAAGCTGCAGCCCATCAGAGTCAGCCTCAACGGCGACCCGCCGGCAACGTCGCGGGTCCGCCGGAAGCTGGCAAAGCGGCCTCGGGGGGCGACGCGAAGGCTTTCGGCCAGAACACAGCCGAAACCGCCTACACAATCAAGATTCAGTCCCAGCCCGGAATCCAAGTAAGCCTGACGAGTGACGACATCGACCTCTCCTGGATGACTCGTACCGAGGGTTCGGAGCGAGCGTTATCCACAGGTCGTCCACAGGCTGTGGAAGTTGTGGATTACCGCCAGGTTCCGGCTGACAGTGAATCGACCAAAAGGCAAATCATTAGTTCCAAAGGGGTTGTTACCTCGTCGAGCGCTAGCCCCCCCGCACGTAGCCCAGCGACAGTTCCGGCCTTTCCGAGATCAGAGGGACCAACCCTCAGCAGCAAGCCCGTGGAAAATACGGAACCGCGGCGGGTGTTGGCTCAGACCGCGCTCAACCAGCCACCGGGGCTCCCGGTCCCGGGGCGAAGTACCCCGCCCGCTTCCCACCCGGCCCCCGCAGCCGAAGCTGGTGCCACAGCACGGCAGGGCAACACGCTGGCGGCAACCGAGGTGGCTCTGGCGTCTACCGTGCCGCGGTACGTGTCCGTTGCTCCTGACGCTGTCATGCCGCCGGAGGGATGGCAGCCTGACGCCACTACTCCCAGCCAGTCGGAGGCCGAAGGCGAGGCAGCCAAGCAGGCCAAGCCAGCCATCCTGAGCCCGCAGCAGACTCAACCCCAGGCCTCCGATAAGCCCGACCGGGAGCAACTCGCCGCGCCCGAGACCCGCGCCGCGAACGCGCCACGTCCGGTCGAGACTGCCGTGACCCCGGCCCCTCGACCTGAGACCGTTTCCCAACCGCGCGCAATCGCCCCCGAGTTGCCCGACGCCCAGGCCACCGGTAAGCCAAGTGCCGACAGCACCCGCGCGATCGAGCGCTTCGTCGAAATGGCGTCGCTTCAAAAGAAGCTCGGCGCCAACCGAATGAACGTCCTGCTGCACGACGAGAGACTGGGCCGTATCGTCGTTAGGTTGACCGAGCGCGCCGGCTTGGTGGACGCGATGGTAAGGGCCGACAG
This sequence comes from Bryobacterales bacterium, assembly GCA_047516085.1. GTDB lineage: Bacteria > Acidobacteriota > Terriglobia > Bryobacterales > UBA6623 > JAKZVK01. The sequence continues at coordinate 1,058 of JAKZVK010000305.1, read as the reverse complement.
CACCCGCGCCCGCGAGGTGATCGCCGAACACTTACCCTCGCTGATCGAATCGCTCGGCCGCCGCGGCTTGCAAGCGTTTGCCTCGGCCAACGGCGGCCAGGACTCGGGACGCGACGAGGCGTATCGGCAGCAAGGGGGCCGCTCGCGGCACCCGCGGCATTTCTTCCGGGCGGGAAGGCGCGCGCAGGCCGATCGGTCGGTCTTCCGGGTCCAGATGGAATCGTGACGCAAGTCAACCGTTTTACTGAAAGGAGTTTTGCGTAATGGATATCGGTGGAGCCACATCGGCAACGAACGACACCTCGTTACTCGGCAGCAGCCCCAGCGGCCTGCTGGCCGATGGCGCGGATCGGGACATGTTCCTTCGCTTGCTGGTGACGCAGATCCAAAACCAGGATCCGCTGAGCCCGCAAGATCCAACCGAGTTCGTCAGTCAGTTGGCACAGTTCAGCTCGCTCCAGCAATTGATCGAGATGGGCAAGTCGCTGGCAGCGATTGAAGACCTGCTGGTGGGACAGCCGCCGGCGCCGGAGAGCCCGGCCGAGTAAGAAGGCGAGCCGTCCGCGGACGCTCGAGACATTTCATCATTCACAGCCATCGTAGGAGGAGAAACCATGCCAAGTGCTTTTTTCACAGGTCTGTCGGGTCTTCGGGCCCACTCGAGAGCGATCGAGGTCATCGCCAACAATCTGGCGAACCTCAACACCATCTCTTTCAAAGGGAGCCGCGCTGACTTCCGCGATCTGTTCTACCAGCAGATCGGTCAGAGCCGCTCAGGCGTGGCGTCTCAGGTCGGTATCGGCGTCTCGCCGATTACGGTTTCGCGGCGCTTCGAGCAAGGGACCATTCAGAACACCGGTGGCCTACTCGACGCAGCGATTCAGGGAGAGGGGTTCTTCATTGTTGAAGACTCGGGACTGAGGCAGTACACGCGCGCCGGCAACTTCCAACTCAACTCTAGCCAACAGTTGGTCACCATTAACGGCGAGTTGGTGCAAGGCTGGATCCGCGACAACAGCAACAACATCGACACGAACCTTCCCATCGGCGACATCACT
>JAKZVK010000304.1:0-5837 GCA_047516085.1 Bryobacterales bacterium | reverse complement strand
GCCAAGTTGGCCCGAATCTGCGATGCTCCGCCTCGAATGGCGAGGGCGCGTTCGTAGTATTCGACGGCCTGCTCGTAATCCTTCCGGTGGGCGGCTGAGAGGCCAAGATTGTTTAGTAGATGGCCGTGCTCCGCGGAGTTTGGCTCAACCAGCTCCTCGGCCTTCTCCCAAGCGCGCCTCGCCTGGGGGTGCTGCTCGCGGTCGTTGTAAACCTTGCCCAGCCACACCCAGGGGCGGGCCTTGTTAGGCGATTTTTTGACCGTATCCGTCCACAGGGCGACCGAGTCCGCCCAGATCGCGCTTCGCTGGTGAGTACCGACCGAGTAGACGGTCACCACCGCGATGAGCACGGCGTACGCGGCATTCAAGTTGGGTTGCCAGTAGCGGGCCATCGCCGCGGTCCCGGCAATCAGCAGCCCCAGCATCGGTAGATAAAGGTGGCGCTCTCCCGCGTAATCAAGGAATGGGAAGAAGCTGGACGTCGGGGCCAGTGTGCCGAAGAAGAACAACACCCCGAAGGCTACCAGCGGAAAGCGCTTGTGGTAGTAGAGAACTGCTCCGACGCCGGCCAGCAACAACAGCAACGCCAGCCACGACCCGTGCTCCCACAGCGACATCGACGGCGTAATGTCGTAGTCGGCACTCAACCCGAAGGGCACGAGGATGAGCCGGAGGTAGAGGAAGTGCATCCGGAACTGCGTGAAGAGATAGCTCTGCCGGAAGCCCGCCGAAGGCGCCCTGAGAAACGGCTCGATGACAACAAAGTAGGCCGCGATGCCTCCCACCACGAACAGCGCATACGTCGGCCAGTTGTCCTTCAGCTTGCGCCAGTCACAGCGCGCCAGAAGCAGGTAGTCCATCACCAGGATCACCGCCGGCAGAACCATGCCGTTCTGCTTCGAGCCGACCGAGCCGGCGAAAAGAAAAGCGATGAGGAACGCCGTCTTCCACGGTGATCGCTTCCGCATCGGGGAGACGAAGACCCATAGCGCCAGCAGGAAAAACGTTGTCGCCAAGACTCCCGAGCGGCTGCTGATGTAGGCGACCGATTCAGTCTGGATCGGCGAAGTCAGGAACAGCACTGGGATCCCATAAATAAGGAACGCCCGGTAGCGTGCGGGAATGAGGTCGTCGAGCGAGCCTGTCTTGAACAGAGCGATCAAGAAGCCCCACAGAAACATCGCGTTGAGGCAATGGAGCAGGACGTTGGTCAGATGGAACGGGAACGGCTGAAAGCCGTCGAAGCGATGACTCAAGACGTAGCTGGCCATGAGGACCGGCCGGCCCGACCCGATGATGGCGCGCAAGCGGCCGGTGCGCACCGTGCTGGCGGTCTCCTGCAGGTCGAGATCATCGAAGACGAACTGTCCACCGAGGGCCGGAACGTAGATCAGCAATCCCCAGGCGAGCAGGGCCAGCGGGAACCACCAGAAGATTCGAAGGCCCGGCTCCGGCTTCACGCTGCGAGAGGACTCGGGCGCGCGCCGCTTGCGGCGGGATGCCTTGGGCGTCTTCGGCTTGGCGGGCGAACTCATTTGCCCTAGGTTCGGTATTGCGCGAGAGTCTCGTCCCAACGGCCCCGCGCTTTGAGCAACAACTCGATCACGTCACGGACACAGCCGCTCCCCCCGATGGACGGTGTCACGTAGTGGGCGACCTCGAGCACCTCGGGTCGCGAGTTGACGGGGGCGGCGGCCAACCCTACGCGGCTCATGATCGGCAGGTCGGTCACGTCGTCACCGATGTAACCCACCTGCTCGGGCTTGAACCCGGAGTCGGCCAGGATCTCCTCGAGCAGAGGAGCCTTGCGCGTGTCGCCCTGGTAGAGATAGCGCATCTTGGCCGAGCGCGCGCGTTCCTCTACAGCGGGCGACGTGCGGCCGCTGATAATGCCGGTTTGGATCTCCGCGCGGTAGGCCCACTGCAGGGCGATGCCGTCCTGGGAATCGAAGGTCTTGGTCTCGAAAAGGCCGCCGTCCGGCGCGGGCAGGAAGTAGATATGCCCGTTGGTGAGCACGCCGTCGCAGTCCATCAGGAGTAGTTTGACCGGCTTGGCGCGGGCCAGTAGATCGGAGGAGTAGGGAGTGTTTTCGCTCATGAGCCTAAGCCTGCAATTTTACAACACCGCCCTGTGATAAGCCCCGAGGTCAGGTGGAAGGTAGCGCCTGCAGACGCTAAGGCTGCTCGGAGATCCGCCGATGGACCAGATAGGAGAGTTGCGTGGGACAAGGTCAGTTGCATGGGGCAGGGGAGTAGCACTTTGCAGCGCCTTGCCGCCGTCATCCTTCTCGTGTTGCAGGGGAGCCAAGCCGCCGCTGCCCTGCAGAGCGGCGGGATTTTTCCCTGGCTGCGGCGTGGAGATCCGAAGATCGAAACCTTCGTGTTCATGCAACATGCGGGGCTTGCGGTCGGCAAGAAGCGCATCGGGCTACTGCCGTTTCCCGCCGCGCGCGAGGCCGAACCTGTGCCCCCGGACTTTGCTTCCTCCCTGTTGCGGGCGCTGCTCGAAGACCGCCAGGTGACCGAGGTGCGTAAGCCGGAGCAGGCCCCGTGGGCGGCGTTGCCGGAATGGCGAAGGCGGGAGTTGGATGAGCCCGAGCAGGTCAGCTCGGCGGTGGCGTGGGGCCGGGCCCAGGGCTTGGACCTGATTGTGCTCGGCCGCACGGAGGCCCTATTCCGCACCGCGCGCCAGGGACTCACGGTGAAGGTGTCGGTGCGTGTTCTCTCGGCGGAGGACGGCCGCGTGCTTTGGTATGGGCGCAAACGGGCCGAGTGGATCCGTTCGTTTCCGATCGAGGACTGCTTGTTGCACTTGGCCCGTTCGTTTGTCGAGGAGTGGCCCGTGGAAGAGATGGCGACGGCGGCCAAACCCTGAGCCACATTTCGTACTCGCCACAGCCTTTCGGGAACCCTCCGAGCAGCGACCAATTCGACTACAATGGTTCCTCGTTGGTGCGGCCTCTCGCCGAAGCGCCGTGCGTTGTGAAAGTACTTCCTCTTATGTCGTCTCGTTGGCACTTCCGAATTGGCCGCCTCCGAGTCGGCCCTCTCGGGATTTGCGTCTCGCTCTTGGGAGCCTTGGTGGCCGGCATCGGCCAGCCGGCCTACGCGGCGAGCCCTCCGGACCCGGCGGTTGAGCGGCTTCAACGCAGTTACCCAAAGAGCCCGAAGCCGCGATTGCGGGGCGCCACGGCGGGCGACTACGTCGGCGGCGACGACCCTGTCGTGCGTACGGCCGCGGTCGAAGCACTGGCCGACTACAGAGGTACGGTCGTGGTCGTCGACACCGCGACGGGCCGCGTGCTAACGGTGGTCAACCAGAAGCTCGCCTTCTCGAGCGGCTATATGCCGTGCTCGACGGTCAAGCTGGTGGCCGGGCTGGCGGCCCTGAGCGAGAACCTGGTCGAGCCGGAGACCAAGGTATGGTTCGACGGCTACTGGTTCATGACGATGACCGAGGGGCTGGCAATTTCAAACAACGTCTACTTCGCTTATCTCGGACGGCGGCTTGGGTTCGACCGGCTCAAGCGCTATGCGCACTGGTTGGGACTGGGCGAAAAGGCGGGGCTCGACATACTGGGCGAACAACTCGGCGTCGTGACCGCGAAAGAGCCCAAGGCCGGGCTCGGGCGCATGGCCACTTTCGGCGATGGGATCTCCGCGACGCCGTTGCAACTTGCCGCGCTCGTCTCGGCGTTGGCGAACGGCGGCACCTTGTACTACCTCCAGTACCCTCGCAGCCCGCAAGAGGCGCAAGCGTTCTCGCCGGCGGTCAAACGTCATCTGCCGATCGCGGAGTCGATCTCCGGCCTCGAAGCCGGCATGGCCCAGGCGGTCAAGCGTGGCACCGCGAAGAAGGCCCGTACGCCGGGCCAGACGATTCACGGCAAGACGGGCACTTGCAGCGAGCGGATTCGCCGCCGCCGCACGCCGCTCGGCTGGTTTGTGTCGTACAACGAAGGGCCGGACCGCCAACTGGCTGTGGTCGTGCTGTTGCGCGGTGGTGGCTACGCGAGCGGTCCCCGTGCCGCCGAGGTGGCGGGGCGGGTCTATCGCGGTCTTTCGGATCGTAGTTACTTTTCCAGCACGCGACCCCAACAGGTACAAACGGCTTCCCTGCCTCTCGACTGCTGCGCGAACTGACCCCTCCAACCCAACAGGGTTGCTCCAACAGCTCTTGGTGGACCGGGCTACCGTTCGGCCTCTTGCAACTGCTCCGCCTGGGTAAGGCAGCCCGCTTTAGACCGAGGGAAAGGGCCAAAGTTCTTCGACGGTCTTGCCAAGCATCCACCGTTTGTCGTCTTCGTTGAGGAAGTCCATCTCGTCGCGAACCAGTTGCAGGGCCTTCGCGTAGCCACAATGCTCCTCGACCCCAGGCCAGTCCGTTCCCCACATGAGCCGTTGCGGCCCGTAGACGTCATACAGCTTCTTCACTTGATCCCAAGTGTCGCGGTGCGGGTAGGGCTCCTTCGACAGAGACCACGTGTGCGACACCTTCACATAGACGTGGGGAAACTTGGCCAGGTCGAGCAGCTTCTGCAGTTCGTCCGGCTGATCAATCGGACACGACGCCATGTGGTCGATCGAAACCCTGATGTCGGGATAGCGCTCAATCCATTTCGCGACCGCCGGCAGCCGTGACGTGCCGGTCAAGATCAGCATCGGGACTTTCAACTCATCGGTGCGTTTCCAGATCGGGTCCATCAATTCCTCGTTGTGTATCCAATCGCCGACGTCCCGTGTGGAAGGACTCAACCGAACCCCGCGAAACCCGTACTCCTCGACCCACTTGGAAAGGTCGTCCGCGGCGCTGGTTGACTCGGGGTTGACGCGGCAGACGCCCTGGAACTTATCCGGATATTGCTTGACTACATCGGCGGCGTAGCGGCAGTCCCAGCGGTAGTAGATCACGTGCACGATCACGGTATGCGCTACGCCGTTGGCCTCCATGAGCGCCAATAGCGGTTCCGGCAAGGCGTCTTCTTCCGGCGGTTTCTCCAACTCGGCCGGCCACGGGTACTTGGGATCGTTCTTCCAAATGTGGACGTGGGGATCGATGATCTTGTAGTCCGGCTTGGCGGGCGCGGCGGCCTGCTCGGGTTCGCCGCCCCCACAACCGGCTTGTGCGATCAGCCCGGCGCCGGCGATTCCCTTCAGAAGATCACGGCGAGTTGGATGGTGGTCCTCCATACGGAACTCCTTGCTTAGACCGTCAAGAACGAACGTAAGAACCGATTGCCGCGTGGAATGGCCGTCGATTGGTCCTCTTTGCCTTCGTAGACCAAACTGATGAAACCGTTGAAGTGCACGCCGCGAAGGATGTTGAACACCTTGTCATAGTCGATCCACTGCTCACGTCCCTGCTCGTCGAGATCGTAGAGTTTGGCGCGAACGAACTGAGTGAGCGGCGCGACCTTCGCGATGCTGTCGTAGTAGTCATCGTAGTCGTGACCCGCGTTTACGGGGCCGTTCGGGCCTTTGCGGCCCGTGAAGTGTCCGGTATCGAGCAACAACGTAAAGTTGGGGTAGTTGATTTCTTTCTTGAAACGCACCATTTCGTCGCCGGTGCTGGTCAGTCCGCTGTGATTCTGAAGGGCGACCGGCATGCCGAATTCGGCTCCCATCTCAGCCGTCTTGCGCAAGCCCCGAACGCCCCTTTGAAAGGCCGTCTCGTAGTCATCGCCGTCCGGCACCCGCCCGACAAAGACCCGCAGCAGGGGCGCGCCCAGGAACATCCCCACTTCCATCGCCTCGCGGGCCTTGGCGATTTCAGCCGGGTGCGTCTCATCCGGGCCGCCGAAGCGGGTGGAGACGCAGAAGCAGGCCATCGTCAGACC
>JAKZVK010000303.1:0-3113 GCA_047516085.1 Bryobacterales bacterium | reverse complement strand
CCCTCGCGTCCGTCATGCCCCCCCGGTCGGCTGCTCAAACCCCGGCTCCGCTTGCAGGCGGCGATGTCCGAGACCCATTCCTGCGCCGATCACGCCCTTTGGCGGTCGAATCTGGACCTTCGTGAATAATGCAGGTTAGGAGCATCAGCACCGCCAGCTCATTGCGTTCGGCCGTTCGTGGGTCCTTGAACGGGTTGTCCGGGTGAACCGGCTCGATCACCTCCAAGAGTCGGTTGCACTGCTCGTCCGTGAGCGCCCGGTCGCGTATCGAGTCTCCGCGCCCCCATCGGGGTCTTCTCCGGCGGATAGCCTTGACGACCGTCTCGATCGCCTTGTCGTCGTCTCGTGTGCGTCGGTTGTCTAGCAGGGCGTGCCCGTACCACTCGATGTACGCCGCGATCCGGTGCAAACGGTTGTAGTGGTGCGCCTTCGAGACCGCCGCGGCTCTGTGTGCTCCGCCTCGGCGCCCTCTCCGATCGCGGCTCCGCTGCATCCAGTCACACAGCGCGTCGAGCTCGTGCAATGCCAGGTACCGCCGTGACAGGACCCGCTGTTCGAGGTCGATCCCGTGCGCTTCTAGGTAGGCGAGCAGCACCTGGATCGCTCGCAGTGCGGCTTCCATCGTCGCGACCGATCGCCCGTGGTTTCTGACCTGTGTGGTGATGAAGAGCATCGGCTCCCACGGCGGGAGTCCTGATTCGGCATCGACCAGCATCACGTAGCGTTCTCCGGTCTCCCACCGACAGTGGACGATCCGGTACGGCCGTTCCACGGTTAGGACAGTGATGGATATAAAGTTGTCAACTGCACCCGGGCGCAGCCCGTTTTTCACCGTTTCGGGTGCTTGGCACGTGGCAAGGTAATTTCCGTCACTGTCCTTAGTCTCGGACCGGCCAGCGTTTCGCAGCTGTTCGCCGGGCCGGGTGGGACGACTAGGGCGGCATACATGGTGTTTTAGTAGAACACATGCGACTTCCGGCGGTCAACAAAAATGGTGCAAATTCCAAAATGTGGTACAGATCCCACATGCAGACCGCAGAATTTGACCGACGGATTCGGGCGCGACTGAGTGAGATCGGCAGCACGCCCATTGGTGTGGCCGTACAGGCCGGGTTGCCGCGTGACGCAATACGGTCAGTACTGAGGGGTCACCCGCCGAACCTCGTACGCGCCGATGAGATTTGCCGCGCTCTCGGCATTGCCCTGACGATTGGGGTCCGTCGAGCAATACCTCAATCCGTGAATGAGGCCTTTGATTCACAGATTGCGACTCCGCCCACGGTCTCTCCCGACGGCACGCGGGCGGAGCACTTTGCGCACGTTGTAGATGGTCGCCTCGCGGATCTTTTCGAGGGTATTGCCGAAACGTACGACAAGGCGCGAACTGACGGCGAGCGCCAGCTCGTGGTCTCCATTCTCAGCGGTACGGCGACGAGCTTGAGTAGCTGTCTCGCGTCCATGGTGGGTTTTGGCGACCCACCCATCCAGAGCGTCACTCCGATCGAGGAACTCGACCGCTAGTTCCAGGATTTCTCGGAGAGCGCTTCGGTCTCCGATAGCGCCAGCGCAAGGGGGGGAGACAGCCGAACAACTCCCGCCGCCCGGTCGTGGCGTTCGTACCGGAGGTCCAGTCCACAGGCGTGGACGATTTCCGATTTGCGCGTGCAGGGGGTGTCTGGGAGTTCACCCCCCCGGAGGTGCTCGGGCAACCGACCCCCCAGACGCCGCACTCACCGTTTACGCGTGGCTTCGGCACGACTGTCGGACCGGTACGGTACGTGGGTCTTGGCGATCCGTCGTTTCGATGGACCAGGCAATCGACGATCCGACACCGCGAAGCACTCCTCCAAATGCACCACTTTTCGGTGGTACACCCTACACAGCGCGCGGGCCGTTTCACTGTACATTCCGTCTTTCGCCTAAGTGGCGGAACAACGGCTATTTAGCGCTCAAAACGCACCAGAACAGACGGTGGTACGGATCAGAATCTGTTATCGTCCCTCGGGCGGAAGCTGCAACCGGGTACGCGCCCACGATCGGGTGACCCGATCAGTGCCGAACGCGAAGGGGAAATCAGATGACTCGATACACGTTCGTGCTGCTGCTCGTCGTGGTCTGGTGCGCACCCGCCGGCGCCCAGGATCGATGGCCGCAGTTCCGGGGACCGGGCGCCAGAGGCGTCTCTGCCGCCTCTGGGCTACCGACCCGTTGGAGCCCCACCGAGAACGTCACCTGGGTCACCGACCTTCCGGGCCTCGGATGGAGCTCGCCGGTCGTCTGGGACGACACGGTCTACCTCACGACCGTCGTCAGCACCGAGCCGGTCGAAGAGCCTCTGGGCGGTCTCTATCGCGGGCGCGAGGCCTGGAGCCCCTCGGGAGCGGACCACCGGTGGATCGTCTACGCGCTGGACATCGGTACCGGCGCCGTGCAATGGGAACGCGAAGTGCATCGCGGCCCGCCAGCCCGCGGCCACCACATGAAGAACACCTTGGCGAGCGAAACGCCGGTGACCGATGGCGACTCGCTGTTTGTCTATTTCGGCAATCTCGGTGTCTTCTGTCTCGACGCGACGGACGGCCGGTTGCGCTGGTCGCACGACGTGGAGCCCTCGGCCACCCGGCTCGGGTGGGGCACCGCCGCCTCGCCGGTGCTCCATGACGGCCGCCTCTACATCGTGAACGACAACGACGAGCAGTCGTATCTGCTGGCGCTAAGCGCGGAGACCGGCGCCGAGTTGTGGCGCGTCGACCGTGACGAGGGGACCAACTGGTCGACCCCGTACGTGTGGGAGCACAACCAGCGGACCGAGCTCGTGACCACCGGCACCGACAAGGTGCGCTCCTACGACCTCCAGGGGACCCTGCTGTGGGAGCTGACCGGGATGTCGTCGATCACGATCCCGACGCCGTTTTCCGCGTTCGGGCTGCTCTACATCAGTTCGGGCTATCTCGGCGACCGGAACCGACCGGTGTTCGCGATCCGGCCCGGCGCGTCGGGTGACATCAGTCTTGCGGGGGGCGAGACCAGCAGCGAGCACATCGCCTGGTTCCAGCCGCAGGCCGCGTCCTACAACCCATCCCCGATCCTCTACGGCGACGACTACTACACCC
>JAKZVK010000302.1:0-2577 GCA_047516085.1 Bryobacterales bacterium | reverse complement strand
TCCCGCGCATGCGCGAGGAGAAGCAGCGCCGGCAGTTCCTTTTCTCCACCCACAACGCCAACATCCCGGTCCTCGGCGATGCCGAGCTGATCGTCGGCCTTTCCGCCACTGGCGAGGCCGAGCACGGCCGCGCGCGCATCGTCCCCGAGCACATGGGATCGATCGACGCCAAGCCCGTGCGCGAGCTGGTCGAGGAGATCCTCGAAGGCGGCAAAGAAGCCTTCGAGCGCCGGCGCCGGAAGTACGGGTTCTGAGGAGCGGTCGATGAACCGAACCGAGCTGGAAGAGCTGATCCGCAATGGCGAGAACTCGGGCGTCGAGTTCAAGCGTGACGATGTCGTCCCTGAGCGACTCGCCAAGGAGTTGGCGGCGCTGCTGAACCTGGAGGGTGGGCATCTCCTCCTCGGCGTTGAAGACGACGGCACCGTTACGGGTTTGACCCGCGCACCGAAGCAAGCCGAGGAATGGATTATGGAAGTTGCGCGTGTGCACCTTCGTCCCGCGGCCATTCCGTTCTGGGAGACCCTGAAACTGGACGACGAAAACGTCGTCGGAGTCATCTCGCTTCCCGCCGACGCGCCTGACAAACCCTACAAGGCCAAGCGCGGATCGGCGTGGGTGACGCAAATTCGGGTGGGCACGACCACCCGCGATGCAACGAACGCAGAGGAAGCGCGTCTCTACATGCAATCCGGGCACCTGCAGTACGACCGCAAGCTGGTTCCAGGCGCGACGTTCGACGACCTCGACTTGCGACGCCTGGCGAACTACTTTCGTAACTCGCGCCAGCAGGGGGCTCCAGAGGACACGGACCTCGAGTCCTGGCTGCGCCTGCTGGTCAACACCGAGTTGATGGCCGAGGACCGCACCGGACCGATGCCGAGCGCGGGCGGGCTGTTGCTCTTCGGGCTGAAGCCAAACCGCTTCCTCCCACAGGCTGGGATCAGCGCAGTGGCCTACTCCGGCACCAAGAAGGACTATGGCGCGAAGGCCCGGGCGGCGCTGCGAGGGCCAGCAGTGTCACTGTTTCCAGCCCCGCCGGACGATCCCGGGCAGCCGCTCTACCCCCTGCTGCCACGCACGTTTTCTGAGGCTGGCACCGCCGTTGAAGCTGGCGTCATCGAGCAAGCTCTCGACTTCGTGCATCGCAACATCGAAGTGACCGCCTGGATTGAGAACGGTGGGCGGCGCCTGGAGCGCTGGGACTACCCGCTCGAAGCCGTGCGCGAAGCGCTGACCAACGCGGTCGCGCACCGCGACTACACCATCACCGTGACCGACATCGAGCTTTCCATCTACAGCGACCGGATCGAGATCATCTCTCCAGGGCGCCTCCCGAACACGGTCACCGTCGACAAGATGCGGGCTGGATACCGCGCCTCGCGCAACGAGTTGATCAAGGAGGTGCTGCGCGACTACCGCTACATCGAAGCCACCGGCCTCGGAGTTCCGCGCAGAATCATTGATGGGATGCGTGCGCACAACAGCACCGAGCCTGACCTCATCGAAAAGGATGATCGCTTCCTGGTACGCCTGTGGAAGGAAGCAAGATTGTGACCCACATGAAGAAACTCATCGAGGTCGCCTGACCGCTTGACGCGATCCCCATGCGTTCCATGCCCTGAATGATCCGTTTGGTCTCTTCCGCGCCGTGAGGCATGGACGGTCATCTGTATGAGTCCTGACAAAGCGCTTGATCTCCTCGGAATAAATAGGCTTAGCGATTCCGTGAAAGTTGCCACTCAGGGTTTCGTGGATGGCGCGGCGGCATTCCTGTCTCGCATGTGTCTGCCAGCTGCAGAAGAGTTCGGTCTGGCGCTCCGTGACCGCGTCTCAGCATGGAGGGCAAGAAACGCAATCAGAATGCTCAGTAAGGCGAACACCGTCTATCTTGCCAACGACCCGACTCCTGAGGACCGATTGAGTCCGTGGCGCCCGCTCAGCGCTTGCGGGGCTGGATTGGACGGAGCGCGAGCAGCCGCGGGACGAGGCGGCTACCGCAAAAGCCATCTCGAAGCGGCGTTGTTGCACGAAGACCCGCTGGTGGCGGTGGGCGTGCACGGCTGAACAGTGAAGCGATCACCGAGGCCATCCGTCCGTGCAATCCGCAGGGCGCGTTCGGCGCACGGCACTGCCACACGCGCTCGACGTATGCAAGACATAGAATCAGACACGGGATACGACACACGGCGGCGCGTGCTGGACGGGGTCTTTGCCGGTGTGTCGCAAACGGCCGTTTACGACACATGCGGCTCGCAACAAAAGAGGCGGCGGGCCTAGATCACGGATCGTGTTTTGCCGACATAGAGGGTCGGAGCTCCTTTCACGAGAATAGGGCCGGCGACGTCTCCGGGGGCGAGGTGGCCTTCATGATCGAGAGCCGTCGCGAGGAAGCGGTCGAGGTCTACGGCATTGCGGTCGCGTTCCTCTTGGAGTGTCAATGGAGTCACGCATTCGTGCACGATAAGCACAGCCCGCTCTGAAGAGCGACGGTCGGCCTCCGTAAGCACTGCAGCGGTCGCTGTGAGAAGCTGATAACGCAGCTGCGGTACGTGGCTGGCCGATGCGGCGGGCGCG
>JAKZVK010000301.1:0-8412 GCA_047516085.1 Bryobacterales bacterium | reverse complement strand
GAGGAGTCGAAGTCGACGCTCTTCCAGAGCGTGGAGCCGGCGGGGCGCCGGCTGACAGGACGGGCGCTGCAGCGGCGCGTCGTCCTGGCGATGATCAAGCGGCGGGCGGCCGCGGCAGGGCTGCCCCCCTCGACGTGCTGCCACACGTTCCGGGCGACGGGGATCACGGCGTATTTGTCAAACGGGGGGACCCTCGAGCACGCTCAGCAGATCGCCGAGCACGCGTCGCCGAAGACGACGAAGCTCTACGACCGGACGGCGGACACGGTGACCGTCGACGAGATCGAGCGTATCGTGATCTGAACGGGCCGCCGCTCGCAGTCACACGCCGACAGGTCCCGGGCGCCGAACGCCTGGTACTCCTGGTCCCACGCCGCCGTCAGCCGCGTGATGTTAGTCGGACTCAGGCCCGCCGCGTCCTTCCCGAGCAACGCCGGCCTTCGCGGAAGTCGCCCGTCTACAACCCGCGCAGATACAGCAGCGGCAGCACCTCGGCCACCTGGGGCGACCGCCGCCCGCCGGTCGTTCACGCGGGGTGCCCGGACCGGCATCGTTCCCGCCCCGCAGGTCACCTTCCGCGACTGCGCTCGGCCGTTTCGAGCGACCAGACGCCGACCTTCCGCGGCGCGCGCGCCGGCGGGCGTCTCGATGTACTGCTCAACTTCCGCCTCCAGGGCGGGCCATCAGCATGCGCCGGGCGCCCTCTCCTCGCGCCTTCGCGGTCGGTGGGGTTGCCCGTTTTTCGTCCAGAGATGTCCGAAGGCGCCGTGCCTACCCTGCTTCGACGGGGAGCGCGTTGCCCAGTTCCCGCTCTATGGCATGGGTGTAGCCGGATCCTTGACGGTGCGCGGTCGGGTTCGCGGCCGGGTCGGGTTGGTTGTTTTGATCCCGGCGTTGCCGTACGGATAACTTCGTTGTGGGGTTGATCCGCCCGCGCGACGGCAGCGTAGCCAACCTGATTCTCGTGGATGGCGTGGGGGACGCTGACCAACTTGATATAAGTCCTCGTCGTGGAGTCCGCGGTGTTCGGTGGTGCCCCTCGGATTTGGGCCTGGAGTTCGCTCCGGCGGATACCTTTCCGCAGATGGGTTCAGAGCCACTGGAGCCCGGTTGTCTTCGCTCGTCGGGTCGAGTACCTTTAACCGGTCCTCCCGGCCCACGTCTGCCGAGAGATGGTCGCCTCGTCGTCGAATAGATCGCGCAGACGCCTACTCGCGATGTACCTCGAAACGCCATACGTTCTCGCCGTCGACGACTCGCCCGCGAAGAACCTCCTCAGGCAAGTTGCTGTGCCGAGCGCGAAGCTCGATGGAACCCTGACGCCATTCACGGCCGCCAAGATTCAGGGTTGGTTATTTCAACCTCTGGGCAGCACCGAGACGATTCTCATAGTTCCACCCAAAACGAAGCCCGCTAAAGTGCCAAACAATCACGCTCGGGTGATCGCGGCCACCGTAACTAACGGGCCGGAGACCCTTGTCGATGTGACCGAGGGTACGTGGCTTCGCCATCCCCAGCTCGGCGACGGCCAGCCCAGGAAAGAGGCGCAAAAGCACAAGAAGGTGCTTGATTCGTGGAATGGCGCCTTTTCGTACGTCGTCGAAGACGCCGACGCTGACGTCATCGGCCTGCGGCCGCCACAACTCGGAGCGGTGCATGCAGTTCACGCTCATTGGTATGTCGCGGAGACTCCAGCGACTGTGGTCATGCCGACCGGAACGGGCAAGACGGAGACGATGCTCTCGATTCTCGTCTCAGCACAGTGCCACCGGGTACTCGTGATCGTCCCAACCGACGCCCTCAGGACACAAATAGCAGAGAAGTTCCTGACTCTTGGGGTGCTAAAGAGTCAGGGCGCACAGATTCTCACCGACGGTTCGCTTCACCCGTCGGTTTGCGTGCTGCGGCACATTCCGACGACGGCCGCAGAGGTAGATGAGCTGTTTTCTCGAGCACACGTTATCGTCACGACCAGCAGCATCGCCGGCTCGTGCGAACCGGCCGTACAGGAGACGATGGCTGGGCAGTGCAGCCATCTCTTTATCGACGAGGCGCACCACGCCGAAGCTCCGACGTGGAGCACGTTCAAGAACCGGTTCAGCGAGAAGCGCGTTCTGCAATTCACGGCCACTCCCTTTCGAGAGGATGGCAAGCCGCTCGACGGTGAGATCGTCTACGCGTATCCGCTGAAGAAGGCCCAGGCCGAGGGCTACTTCCAACCGATTCGATTTCTGAAGGTCGTAGAGTTCGACCCGAACCGCGCCGACGAGGCGATCGCGAAGAAAGCGATCGAGCAGCTGCGCACCGACTACGACAAGGGCCACATCCTCATGGCCCGCGTCGCGACGGTGACACGCGCTGAAACAGTGTTCGGGCTCTACAAGCAGCTCGCGCCTGACCTCGAGGTGGTGCAGCTACACACGGGCGTCAAGGGCGTTCGAGCACGTGAGGAGACCCGAGTGAAGATCCTGTCGAGGCAAGCGCGGATCGTAGTCTGCGTTGACATGCTTGGAGAGGGATTCGACTTGCCAGAGCTGAAGATCGCCGCGTTCCACGACATCAGAAAGACGCTTTCCGTAACGTTGCAGCTCGCGGGGCGCTTCACCCGTTCGAGGCATGACCTGGGAGACGCAACGTTCATCGCAAACACGGCCGATATTTCTGTTCGAGACGAACTGCGACAACTTTACATCCGCGATCCCGACTGGAATCTACTTTTGCCGCAGCTCAGTGACTCCATGATCGGCGAGCAGCGGTCGCTACAGGAGTTCTTGAAGGGCTTCACCGACTTCGCCGAAAAAATTCCGCTGAAGACCGTACGCCCGGCGCTCAGCGCCGTGGTCTACAAGACCCAGTGCGACGCCTGGAAGACCGACAATATCCGGGCCGGGATTCCGAACGTCAGCTCGTGCGAGCAGATCCACATTAGTATCAACGAAAAGGAGTACACTGCTATTGTCGTCACGGCGAGACGGGTACCGCTCGCCTGGACCGGACTAGAGGCGCTATTCAGCTGGCAGTGGGAGCTCTACGTCGTTATTTGGTGGCCGGAGAAGAAGCTACTGTTCATCAATGGCTCGACGAATGCCGGCGAGTTCAAAGGTCTCGCACAGGTTATCGCCGGCGACGACGTGATCCTAATCAAGGGTCAGGACGTGTTTCGTTCGTTCCACGGCGTGACCCGACTGTGCTTGAAGAGCGTCGGGCTCTCCGAGCAGCTTGGGCGCAATGTCAGCTACACAAGCCGGATGGGCTCTGACGTCGCACCTGTTCTCGCCGACGCGCAGCGCCGCAAAGCCCGCAAGTCCGATCTCTCCGGCAGCGGCTACGAGGGTGGGGAGACAGCGACAGTTGGAGCACCACGGAAGGGTCGGGTCTGGTCACATCGGCGCGACAACGTGCAAGAACTTGTACAGTGGTGCAAACATGTTGGCATAAAGCTGGTGGATGCGACGATCGATCCAGATGCGGTGCTGAGAGGCACACTCGAAACACACATAGTTAAGACGCGCCCTGAGGGGATGCCGGTAAGCGTCGACTGGCCCCAAGAGATTTACAAGAGCAACGAGACACCGTGGTCAGTGGCGATTGACGGCACAAAGTTCCACATTAGCGAACTCAGCCTAGAACTCGTCGATCCAACGCTCGGCGGCCCAATCAAGGTCGCGATCGCGAACGAACAAGCTCGCGCACAATTTCAGCTTGAAATCTACCCAGTCGCCGAGACGTCCAATTTCCGGTTCACGCTGATAGGCGACAAGCCGGCACACATCATTCGAGCTGAGACCGCGATTCCCGCTGGGGAGTTCTTCACCAACAACCCGCCCCGCGTCTGGCTTGCCGACGGCGCATCACTCGACGGAAATGAACACACGCCGCTCAAGACTGCGCTCTCGCCCTATTCCAAGGAAAAGCTCATCGACGATTGGGACTGGGGGGGCATCAACATTCAGAAGGAATCGCAGGGCGAGGCCAAGGAACAAGACTCAGTGCAGGCAGCGGTCATCGCGCGCCTCAAGACGGGTGACTACCATCTGATTTTCGACGACGATGGCTCAGGCGAAGCGGCCGACGTCGTTGCGGTGACCGTCGCGGGACCGTTCGATGCGCCTGAACGAATCGACGTCGAGTTCTACCACTGCAAGTACTCGAAGACGGCGAAGGCCGGAGCCCGCATCGACGACCTATACGTTGTCTGCGGCCAGGCGCAGACGAGCATCCGATGGATGTCGTCCGGCGAGAAGCGATCGGATCTCTTCACGCACCTACTACGCCGCGAGGCGCAACGACAGGACCGCGGAACGTCCACCCGAATCGAGCGCGGTGATCGCGTATTGATCGAGACGCTTGGAGAGATGAGCCACACGACACGAATCACCATGAAAATCGTCGTGGTGCAACCCGGCGTGTCGAAGGCCGCAATTAGTGAGCGGCAGCTCCGCTTGTTGAGCGTTACTGAGAACTATCTGACGGAGACGTACCAGCTCCCCTTCAAGGCCGTCATCAAGCCCTAGCGGCCCGTGGCAGAACTGCTTCTCTGTAGCGCGGGCGGGTCAAGTTGTGATGAAACGCCTGAGAACGCGATACGACGCGCCAGAAGCGGCTCAGAGCGAGGATCAGAGCCGCAAGGAGCGCGCGGACGCGGCCCTGGAGGCTGGGGGGCGTCCCGACGGCCGTCAGCTGTCGCATGAGGAAGCCCCAGATTGAAGCCGCAGGCGTGCACCAGAAGGCGCTTGAGGATGTTGGTGTGCCCGCGCAGATACACCCGGCGCAGGCCCCCGGTTTTCGTAGAGATGGGCGTGTTGGGGCGCTCCAGGCGTTCGCCGCGCTGGCGCAGCAAGCGCGGCCCCCGGGCGCCCCGAATGCGCCGGCGGTTTGCCCTGCCGGCGGCGCCGCCCGCGGGCCGGCTCCGACACAGGCGGCGGGGCGGCGCCCAAAGCGAGGCGGGGGTGCACGGGCGTCGGAAGCCGCCGGCGGCGAGGCGGCGGAGCGACGCGCGGCGGGTATTCGGGGCGAGGGAGGCGTGGAGGAGGAGGAGGAGGGTCGCGGTCGAGCGCTCACGCGCGGACGCGCACGTACTCGTACGCGGCCCCGGCGGGCTACGTCGCGGCTTTCTTTCTGCGCTCGGCCCAATAGGCTCTCAGCCGCTCCGAAACCGCCTGCTTTTCTTTGGCCGTCATCGGACGGCGCTTCCTCGTCGGCTTGGCGTCGGACGCGGTCTCCGCGACTGTGGTGACCGCAGCCGCGGCCCGCCGCGAGGAGGAGCGCCACTACTCGTCTCCGTGAGCATCCGCGATGCCGGCGGTGTCCAGAGAGACCGGAACGGGATGGGTGTGGTCGGTGGCGCGGGGGCTGAAGTCCTCGCCGTCTCGGCGTGGTGTCAGCTGATTGCCTCCGCGGCGAGGACAAAGGCGTCCTGAATAGCCTTACCGGCGACAAGGTGGCCCTCCATCACCGCTTCGAGGAACTCCCTATAACCCTCAAGATTAAAATCCAGTCCGTTGTGCAGGGACAGCAAGCCGAGCGTGAGGCGGCTATCAACGTGCCTGGGGCCACGACCCTCTGCCAGCGTTACATCATCGTCATCATCTACCAGGATGTTTAATCCTCTCTCAATCACTTCTGGGTCTACGTGGAAGGCGACTTGATTCCTCATCTTCCGGTAATGGTCGTCATTCTCCCATCGTCGTTCAAAGTTGCGTAGCGTGACCCACGGAGCGCTCTCGGGATCTAGTCGACTACGCGTCGCGAGCGCGGTACGGAGACCCTGAATCGCGCGGGCCAACTCACGGAGTGTTCCGACCGTGAACCACACCAGGGTGTCGAGATCTCGTGCGTGGGCGATAGAGTCTCGTCCGTGGTACTGCTCGCTCGTGTGCATGCAGCTGATCAGGCTGTTCAAGCGGTCCACATGGACGAAACATCGACGAAATGCACTCAAGACGTTGCGGCCAAACACTTCGTCGAAACGCCCAAGATTCCGCAGCTTGAACTCCCATGGCCCGTCTGCCTCCTCTTCAACAAACTCGATCTGCCACATCCCATCTTTCGCTTCAGCTAGCACTGGCACCCTGGCTTCTCCCTTCGCATCCGTGATCAACCCGTCCTCCACGAGGAAGCGGGGCAGTGGCGACCGGCTGGTCGCCGCCTCGACGACCGGCAGAGAATTGTAGCTGATCAGATGCGTTGGGCCGGCCTCCGGGAGAACGTGGGTTCCGGGGCTCTAGGCGGGTGATGCTTGGGCTGTTGCGCTGGCGGGGGGCGGACGGCGCGTCTGCCACGGCGTTCCGCCCACGGCCGCGGAGGAATCTGTGGCCGTCGCGGGGTCCAATAAGCGGTATATTCGGTTAAGTGGCCAGCACCGGAGAGGCGTCCGCCCGCCTCCGGGATGGCGTGTTCCGGGGGAGCGAGGCGGCGATGGTCGGCGACGCTCAAGACCACGGTGCGAAGCCGATCCGCCGACGGGATCGCTCTGGTGTCTTGGATCGAGTTGGCTGACTGGGTGGAAGCTCACGCGGTGCGAAGCCGATCCGCCGGGGCCGCGGCTCAGGCGCCGGTCGAGATGAGGGGAGGCCTCCGCCGCGCGTCACATGGTGCGCGTCCCCTGAGACCGGCGCTTCAGCCGGCCGCGGCCAAGGGTCTCGGGGTGAAGGATCAAAGCTGATCCTGCGTAGAGCTCACGGAGCGGAGCCTGAGAATGAGATTCTGGCTAATTGCAATTGCGGTGGGTCGATGACAGCGGTTTGCTGGCCGGCGGTGGTAGCGATCGGAGGGGCCTGTTGGCTCGCGGGCATCTTCGCGGGCGTCATGCTCGCGGGCGCAGGGGACCCCACTCTGCCGTTTCTGTTCGTCGGTGCGGGCGTGATCGCCATGGTCGGCGGTTGTCTGCGGATGGCGTTGATCGGCGTGCAGGCGGCGAAGGGACGCGACCGATAAGGCGGTCTGTCCTCGTGCTCTATCGGCGGGGCTGACGGCGCGTCTGCCACGGCGGTCCGGCGACGGCCGTGCGCCCGGCCCCTGCAGCCGGTCGGCCAGCGGGGCCACGGACGGTGCGTAGAGGCGGGGCAACCGCCCCAGGGGGCTGCGGCCCGGGGCGGTTGCCCTGTCGTACGGGACTACGTCCGCGCGGGCGGCTGGCGCGCACCACGGATCAGCAACAGCAGGGCAAGCACGATCGCGCCGGCCAGCGGCAGAGCCGGGCACCGGCGTCATGTCCGCGGTGATGGAGAACTGGTCGGCCGCCGCGCTCGGGTTGCCGGCGCTGTCCTGCGACGCGACGTGGTGTCCGCGGCCACGCAGCTCAGCTCGGCCCCGCCGACGGCGAGCAGTTTATCGAGGGCGTCCCGCTCCGCCGGGGCGACGCTCAACCCGTATTCCACCGCCCGTGTCGGTCGGGCTTGGATGGCAACATGTCGATGATGTCGTCCTCCAGGTCGAGTACGCGGACCCGAAGGCGTCGCGGTCGTAGCCCTCCCGCGGCTGCTCTTCGCAGACCTGCAGCCCGCGCCAAGTCTCTGCGTCCGCTAGATCAGTGATTCCAGCTCGGGGCCGTGGCTTCTCTGTGCGGAGAACACCGCCATCTCTACGTCCCTTGCTCGCCACTCACGACCTGTACGCTGACTCAGCTTCCACGCGGTGAATCGACACCAAGCGATCCAGGAGTCAATGAACCGCCAGTCGCTTTCGGTGAGAACGGTTCCGGGCTGCAACTCCGGTACACATTCGAGATCTGGACCACCGACCGCTGAGTAGCGGTGCACGCGGCTGTTTTTGCGTGCCCATCGCGTGATCTGCGTGTCCACCATCGGGAACTGGTCCGGACGGATGAACGCAGGAAAAGTCGCGGCCGTTGCCACGCCGTCGCCGAACAGCTTGTTTCGGAAAGCTTTGAACGATTCGAGATTTGGATTCGTCATGTAGTCCATGCACGACGACCACAGTGTCATAGGAGTTACACCCGAAGCGAGCACCCGCTCGGTGGTGCTGTTTCTCGCTGGCGGCATCCCGTAGAGCTTCCAGAACACGACTTCACCCCATGCCCTCAGATGGTGGCGAGCCTGTTCCCGAAATCGGGTCTCGAAGCCCATCGTTTGGAGCGGATCGCCCGGATCGATGTTCAGGTCGAACCAGCCCGGGTACTCAGATGCTCGGGAGAACCTCCTCAGGTCGACCCCGTATCGGTACGCATCGAGTGCCAGCTTCCAGCTCGAACACGGATGGGCGCTCATTACACCTCCCTGTGGCTTCGTGTGGATGGCGGCCTGGGCCGGTTTGCCCGTGAGAAATTGCGCGATGCGGACGCGAGATGGACGGACCTGCCGCGTGAAGACCTCGACAACTTCATGGACGGCGTCGTGGATGATGAGGATCGTGAAAGCATGACGCTAGGGGGCGTGCGAATCCCGATACGCG
>JAKZVK010000300.1:0-2902 GCA_047516085.1 Bryobacterales bacterium | reverse complement strand
GCTGGTGCTCGCGTATGCGGCGACGATCCACAAGAGCCAGGGCTCTGAATACCCCGCCGTGGTGATCCCGGTGCTGACGCAGCACTACGCCATGCTGCAGCGCAATCTGCTCTACACCGGCATCACGCGGGGCAAGCGGCTCGTCGTGCTGGTGGGCCAGCGCAAGGCCCTCGCCATCGCGGTGAAGAACGTCTCCGGCCGACGGCGTTGGTCGAAGCTCGATGAGTGGCTGGGGCGTTGGTGCATGAGCGCGCCGGCGTAGGCCCGGCGGGTGTTCGGTGCGAGCGAGGCCCCATGGGCGAGGCGACAGGCGGTCGGCGTCGCGCGCCCGAGCGCGGCCGAGCCGGGGCCGGGCCGTGGCGAGATCGACTTCACGGCAAGGCTTTTGACGCGGCTGTATACGGAACCATAATAAATCCGGCTCGCGAAAGAACGGATAGCGGAGAGGAAAGCCCAACCGAACGCGGCCAAGCTCTTAACAAACTACTGCTTTATTCGCCGGTCGTCGCAACGGGCATTGCAGTATGGGAGACGTGACGAATGGTAACCACGAACGTTATACAGCGCACCTTCAAGATTCGGAAAGGGGAATCCACGGGCACAGCATTCACCATCGACCGTAACGGGCGGCAGTATCTTATTACAGCCCGTCATGTAGTCGATGGGATTATGTCGGGCGAAGCGCTCCAGGTGTGGCACCAAGAACGCTGGAAGACTCTGGATATCCACGTCGTTGGGGTGGGTGAAGGTGAGGCGGATGTGGCTGTAGTGGCGCCCGCACTGCAAATGTCTCCGGTGTACGCACTGGAAGCCAATTCAGCTGGTATGGTGTACGGGCAGCAAGCGTACATTCTTGGGTTTCCGTACGGCCGCCAGAGCGGTGGGGCGGAGGTAAACGGTGGCTTGCCTATTCCGTTCGTGAAATCGGGGGTGATTAGCGCATTTACGGGTGGCGAGGTCCAGAAAGTTTACGTCGATACGCACGCGAATGAGGGATTTAGCGGAGGCCCGGTGGTGTTCAACCCCCAGGAGGAGCCCAGCGAGATGCGGGTGGCAGGGGTCGTCGCCGGATACCTGGAATATCATCGAGCGCTGCATGACGATAGGGGTAATCACGTTGGGACGGTAGGTGAGAATACGGGTATCGTTGTCGCAACGGACGTGAAACATGTCAACGACCTGATTGACGCAAACCCAATCGGGTGGCTAGTCGCGTAAATGGCGAGCGGAATTGGAAGTCGACGCTTGGCTCGACGGCCGGCGGGCCGCCGACGCAAGTCGCCGCCGCGCCACACCCGCGGAGCCTTCGCGGGACTAAGACCCGAGCGGCGACCCTCATGCAGATCGTCGGGGCTGAGCTCACCGGCAAGCAGGAGGACGCTCCCGAGAACGAAGTCGACGAGCGGCAGCGGTGGCTTGACCACGCCCGCGCGGTGGTTGAATCGGGTCCGGCGTAGCCGTGTGACGGGACGCGGCCGTGGCCGGCTTCCGGGCGGAAGGTGCACGAGCGTCTCCGACGCCGCGGGTTCGGCGCACCCGCGACGGCCTGCGCGGCGGTCGCGCCGCCGTCGTGGTCCGGCGTGGAACCGACCGCGACCGTGGTACGCTCCCGCTCTGGTTTCCGGGTGCCCCGGCGGGGCAGCGAGGTCTTGGTGACCGGCGGCGGCTTAGCCGCTTTTTGAGGAGGGAGTGGTATCAAAACAGATGCCAGACACCACTGAGATGGCCGCCGCAGGGTTCGCCCGAGGAGCAAAGCCATACCAACAACGGGCGCGAACTGCACTTCCGATCCTGGTGCGACAGGCGAAAGCCCATCAAACAATGTATTACGGTGAACTCGCTCACGAGATGGGGATTCCCAACCCGAGGACACTGAACTACCCGCTTGGTTCGATAGGCGGCGCACTGCTGGACCTTGGGAAGCAGTGGAGCCGTCAGGTGCCGCCGATTCAGGCGTTGGTGATCAATAAATCCTCCGAGTGTCCTGGGGAAGGGTTCGCCCTTTTTGCACCAGACGCGAAGGCCTTCGAACGGGCTACGCGGCGCGAACGCCGCCTGATCGTGGACACGATGCTCCGGGATGTCTTCACTTTTTCAGATTGGGACCAAGTGCTCGACACCTTCGCACTTCCTCCTGCGCCAGTGGTTGGGCTTCCCCCAGCCGATGAGATCTCGGCCCACGGAGGCGGAGGTGAGGGCGCCGAGCATAAGCGTCTCAAAGAGGCGGTTTCAGTAAACCCGCTGTGGATTGGGCTTCCGAACAGCCTCAGCCCAGGCAAAGTAGAGGCACGCCTTCACTCCGGCGATTCACCCGACGTGCTTTTTTCGGACAGCGACAGACGAACCGCGGTGGAGGTCAAGGGTGCAAGCGCGCCGGTCGACTGGTCTGAGATCGAATCACCGAACGAAACTGCAGCGGACCGCGCAGCGAGGGTTGGGCTGCCGCTGCCGGCCGAGCTGGACGATGCGGCGCTCGAGGCGCGGTTGTTTCCGTCGCGCCGCCCCAGCGCACGACCGGGTCCGGCTCGACTGCGCGTACATCCACCGCGAGCTCAAGCGCGACGGCGTTATCGCTGCAGCTCCTCTGGGAGGAGTACGCCCAGGCCATCCGAACGGCTACCGCCGCACCCAGTTCTGCGAGATCTACCGGCAGTGGGCGCGACGGCTGCGGCCGTCGATTGCAGCAGGTGCTCGCCAGCGTCGTCCGGATCGATGTCAAGCATAACCTCGAAGCAAGTCGAGCAGAGCAGGAATCTCCAGGTGCCTGCTCACAATTGAGATTCCTTCTTGAACAACCCCTGATCGCAGCTCGTCAGTGCTCTTCCGGTACTCGGCCAGCGCTCCCTTGTGCTCGCTGTTCAACACCGTCTCTGGATGCGCGTGCAGAACACGCAAGGCGTGG
>JAKZVK010000299.1:0-2541 GCA_047516085.1 Bryobacterales bacterium | reverse complement strand
GGTGATGCCGGGCGACAACGTGACGATGCTGGTCGAGCTGATCGCGCCGATCGCGATGGATCAGGGCCTGCGCTTCGCGATCCGCGAAGGCGGCCGCACCGTCGGCGCCGGCGTCGTTACCGAAGTTATCGAGTAGCTGGGGAGGCATATGGCGGGGCTGCTGGCCGTGCGCGTGAGCGCCGTTGCGGCCAATGCGCCGAATTGGGCGCGCTAGGAGTGTAGCTCAACTGGTAGAGCACCGGTCTCCAAAACCGGGGGCTGGGGGTTCGAGTCCCTCCACTCCTGCCAGCGCAGCTCCAGTCGCGTTACGCCGCCGCCTGTCGATAGGCTAATTGAAGGAATTGCCGAGAGTATGGCCAAGACGTCGCCTAACGAGTTCGTTCGACAGGTTCGCCAGGAGACCGCGAAGGTCACCTGGCCGTCCCGTAAGGAGACGTTGGTCACCACCGGCATGGTGTTCGTGATGGTATTTCTGATGGCGATATTCTTCTTCTTCGCCGATCAACTGTTGTCTTGGGGCGTGCGCCTTGTCCTGGGTCTTGGAGGCTGAGCGTGGCGAAACACTGGTACATCATCCACGTCTATTCGGGCTTCGAGAAGAAGGTCGCCCAGTCGATTCGCGAACAGGTCCAGACGAAGAGCCTCGCCGACGTCATCGAAGAGGTTCTGGTGCCGACCGAGGAAGTCGTCGAGATGCGCCGCGGTCAGCGGGTGTCGACCGAACGTAAGTTCTTCCCGGGCTACGTGCTGGTGCATATGGAACTCAGTGATGAGAGCTGGCATATCGTCAAGAACACGCCGAAGGTCACCGGGTTCTTGGGCGCGGGCGGACGACCGACGCCGATCTCGGAGGCCGAGGCGCGGCGTGTGATTCACCAAGTGCAGGAGGGCGTCGAGCGGCCCAAGCCGTCGATCACCTACGAGATCGGCGAGTTGGTGCGCGTCTGCGACGGCCCGTTCAGTTCGTTCAACGGCTTGGTCGAGGATGTCGACGAGGAGCGGGCTCGGCTCAAGGTCGCGGTGTCGATATTCGGTCGCGCAACCCCGGTCGAGCTCGAGTATACGCAGGTCGAAAAGACCTGATAGCGCCGCCGCCGGTGGCGGTGGATTTAGAGCGCGGGAGGCTCGCCACGGCCGCACCGCGCCCCGACATGATTGAGGGATTGAGATGGCGAAGAAGATAGACGGCTATATCAAGCTACAGGTGCCGGCGGGCAAGGCGAATCCTTCGCCGCCGATCGGCCCGGCGTTGGGTCAGCGGGGCGTCAACATCATGGCGTTCTGCAAGGAGTTCAACGCCGCAACGCAGAACATGGAGCCGGGCATGCCGATCCCGGTGGTGATTACGGTCTACGCCGACCGGTCGTTCAGCTATATCTCGAAGACGCCTCCGGCGAGCTATTTCCTGAAGCGTGCCGCGGGTCTCGAGAAGGGCGCGCCGGAAGCGGGCCGTGAGTCGGTCGGTCAGGTCACCATGAAACAGGTACGCGAGATCGCCGAGAAGAAGATGGTCGACCTGAACACGACGGACCTGGACGCGGCTGCGCGCATGATCGCCGGATCGGCCCGGTCCATGGGTATCGAGGTGGTGGATTAAAGATATGAGCAAGTTAGGCAAACGACTAGCCAAGGCCAAGGAGACCATTGACCGCGAGGCGTCTTATGGACTTTCCGATGCGGTCAAGATGATCAAGGACAACGCCAAGGCAAAGTTCGACGAGACCATCGAGGTCTCGATCAATCTAGGGGTTGATCCCCGCCACGCCGATCAGATGGTGCGGGGCGTGGTCGCCCTGCCCAACGGCTCGGGCAAGAGCTTGACCGTGGCCGTGTGCGCCAAGGGCGACAAGGCCAAGGAGGCCGAGGCCGCCGGCGCCGACTTGGTGGGGGCGGAGGACCTGGCGGAACGGGTGAGCAAAGGTGACATTTCCTTCGACCGCTGCATTGCCACCCCGGACATGATGGCGGTGGTCGGACGCCTGGGCAAAATTCTCGGTCCCCGTGGATTGATGCCCAACCCCAAGCTGGGCACCGTCACCCCCGACGTTTCCGGGGCGGTCAAGGCGGCCAAGGCGGGGCAGATAGAATTCCGCGTCGAGAAGGCCGGCATCATCCACGCCGGCATTGGAAAAGCGAGTTTTTCGGAACAGGCCCTGGCCGAGAACATCAAGGCGTTCGTCGGCGCCATCACCAAGGCCAAACCGAGCGGGGTCAAGGGCACGTATCTCAAGCGGGTCAGCTTGAGTTCGACCATGGGGCCCGGATTGAGACTGGACGTAACCGACCTGGCCTGATGCCGGGTTGTGCGAGATGCCGCCCCGGTGGGGTGGTTTAGGGAACGGCAACATCCGCTCCCGACCTGTCCGAGACAGCAGGCGCCGCCGATTTGGGCGGCCTAATGGGGCGACCCGCCTGCCGAGACGGTGCCGAGGCGACTCGAAGGACTGCCTTTAAGTCCGAGAGCGACTTGAACTGACGCGTTGGACAGGAGAACCGGCCCCTCGGGATTTCGAGGGGCTATGTGTCCAACGGCCCCGGGCA
>JAKZVK010000298.1:0-2709 GCA_047516085.1 Bryobacterales bacterium | reverse complement strand
TTGGCGCTGACTCGCGACGCTTGCGGTTCCAGGTCGCGGCGTAGCGCCTGCAAATCGACGAGCAGTCCGTCGGCGTGCTGGTAGCGTTCTTCCGCCTTCTTCGCCAGACACTTGTTGACGATGCGTTCTAACTCCTTGGGGACGCCTGTCCGCACCGCCGTGAGGGGTTCCGGCGGCTCGTTCAGGATCGAGTAGACAACGGCTTGGTCGAAGTCGCCTCGGAAGGGCAACTGGCCGGCGACCATCTCATGCAGCACGACCCCGAGCGCCCAGATGTCGGTGCGGCGGTCGGTGTCAGCGCCCTCGGCCTGTTCGGGTGACATGTACGACATCGTGCCCAGGGTCGAACCGCCACGCGTGAGTTTCGAGCTTTCGGCCAGTTGCGCCAAGCCGAAGTCCATCAGTTTCACCAGCCCCCGCGAGCCCTTCATGAGCATCACGTTGTCGGGCTTGATGTCGCGGTGGACGATGCCTTTCTCGTGCGCGGCTTCGAGGCCTTCGGCGATCTGGATCGCGGTCGAGAGCGCCTCGGGGAGCTTGAGGGGGCCTTCGGCGATCTTCTCGCTCAGCGGCCGGCCTTGGAGGAAGGCCATGACGATGAACGTCCGCCCGTTGGCCTCGTCGATCTCGTGAACGGTGCAGATGTTGGGATGGTCGAGCGACGCGGCGGCCTTGGCTTCGCGCTCGAAGCGCTTGCGGCCTTCTTCGTCGCGGAGCAGGTGCGGTGCGAGGAACTTGAGGGCGACGGGGCGGTCGAGTTTCGTGTCGGTGGCTTTGTAGACAACGCCCATGCCGCCTTCACCGAGCTTGTCGGTGATGTGGTAGTGGGAGATGGTTTGCCCGATCATGAGTGCGCGGTACGGCCTAGGGAAATTGTACCGCCGAATGCCCCGAGGAACGAAACGCTAGGGTGCGAGTTTCAGCAGTGAAATGGGGAATTGTCCGGGCCAGTATTAATACGCGGGCCACGAATGGTGCGCTCCACTGGATTCCGAGGTGTGTAAGGGTTCGTGCCGGACCGCTCCCTGACGGTCACGGCTCGGTTTTGGCTAGAGCGTGTTGATACGGGCGGGGTGACTGCTCTCGTAGGAGGCGATGAGGGCCTCTTGCTGCTGGAGGTAGCCAAGCTGGTCCACGCCCGCGACGAGGCACTTCTTCGAGAAGGCGTCGATGGGGAACGAAACTTCGCGGCCGGTTGGCAGCCGTAGAGTTTGATTGGGCAGGTCGACTTCCAGCTCGATGGACTGCTCCTTCCCGGCCAGGGCGAGAAGTTCCGCGTGCGTCTCGTCGTCGACGATGATCGGTAGTAGGCCGTTCTTGAGCGAGTTGTTGCGAAAGATGTCAGCGAACGAGGTGCTGATGACGGCCTGGAAACCGAAACCCATTAGCGCCCACGGTGCGTGCTCGCGGGAGCTGCCGCATCCGAAGTTGTCGCCGGCCAGCAAGAGGCTCGCGCCTTCAGCATGGGGCTGGTTCAGCACAAAGTCGGGGCTGGGCGCGCCGTCGGGCAGGTAGCGCCAGTCGTTGAACAGGTTCGTGCCCAGACCCTGCTTGTCGATCGTCTTGAGATAGCGCGCCGGGATGATCTGGTCGGTGTCGATGTCCCTTGCCGGCAGCGCAACGGCGCGGCCTTTGAATGTGGCGATGGGTTCCATGTCCTATGCGTCCTATGCCAGACGGGCGGCGGATCAGCCGATCATCGTCCTCACGTCGGTGATGGCGCCGTTGATGGCGGAAGCGGCCGCGGTGAGCGGGCTCGCCAGGAAGGTGCGGCCTCCCTTGCCTTGGCGGCCCTCGAAGTTGCGATTACTGGTGCTGACGCAGTACTGGCCCGGATCGAGCTGGTCGCCGTTCATGGCGATGCACATGCTGCAGCCGGCTTCGCGCCACTCGGCTCCGGCGGCGGTGAAGATCTCGGGCAGCTTCTCGGCCTCGGCTTGCCTCTTGACCTGTTCGGAGCCCGGCACGACCAGCATGCGCACTTTGGGGTTGATCTTGCGTCCCTTGAGCAAGTCGGCCGCGAGGCGCAAGTCGGACATCCGCGAATTGGTGCAACTTCCGATGAAGACGACGTCGATCGGGTGGCCCAGCAACGGGCGCCCGCCTTCGATCTGCATGTAGTCGAGCGCCCTGCCGACGGCTCCGCTGGCGTCGGAGGCCGGATCGGGTACCGGCTGCGTGATCGGAATGCCCATGCCAGGGTTGGTGCCGTAGGTGATCATCGGCTCGAGAGCCGCGGCATCGATGGTGATCTGCCGGTCGTACTGCGCTCCCTCGTCGCTGGGCAGTTGCCGCCAACTCTCGACGGCCTGGTCCCAGGCGGTCCCCTGCGGCGCCCGCTCACGTCCGGCCAGATATTCGAACGTGGTGTCGTCGGGCGCGATCATCCCGGCGCGCGCGCCGCCCTCGATCGACATATTGCAGACCGTCATGCGGCCTTCCATCGAGAGCGCACGGGTGGCGCTGCCGGTGTATTCGAGGACGTGCCCGGTGCCGCCGCCAACCCCGATTTTCGCAATCATGGCGAGAATCAGATCTTTGGCGACCACTCCCTTGGGCGGGTCGCCGTCGAAGCGCACCTCACAGGTCTTCGGCTTGTCTTGCAGCAGGCATTGGGTGGCGAGCACGTGCTGGACTTCCGTCGTGCCGATGCCAAATGCCAACGCCCCAAAGGCCCCGTGGGTCGACGTATGGCTGTCGCCACAGACG
>JAKZVK010000297.1:0-3914 GCA_047516085.1 Bryobacterales bacterium | reverse complement strand
AGCATGGAAGAAGCCACGGTTGGGGCGAGCGAATTCAAGGCGAAGTGTCTCCGCATGCTTGACGAAGTAGCCGAACAGGGCCGGACTCTTATCATCACCAAGCATGGTCGGCCGGTGGCGAAGCTCACGCCGGTGCAAGAGCGTCGCAAGCCGATGATGGGCCGTTGGAAGGGTATCGTGCAGATCAAGGGCGACATCGTTAACTTCAATGTTGCTGACGATTGGGAGTCGGCCCGCTAGTGGCGGACGTACTGCTCGACACTCACATCGTAGTGTGGTGGTCGAGCGCGCCTGAGCGCCTAACGCGGCGTCAGCGCGCCATCTTGAAAGCAAAGCCGCAATCGGGTGAAACCGTCGCCATTAGCGCCATCACCCTGTGGGAGCTGGCTATGCTTGCCGAGAAGGGGAGGATTCAGATCCCGATGTCGATTGATTCGTGGTTGGAAGAAATCGAGACGGACTCTGAAATCGTAGTACTGCCCCTGACGCGAGAAGTTGCGCTCGACAGTGTTCGCCTGGGTTCTGAGTTCCCGAAGGATCCGGCGGACCGCATCATTGTGGCCACCGCGCGTTGCAACGGTCTCTCGCTGCTTACATCTGATGAACGGATTCTCCGTTCTCAGAAAGTGCCCGTCATCTGAGCAACCACAGCTCGCAGAGAGCTCAACAACGGAACCCGCGAAAGGAAATCTCATGGTCAAGGGACAACGGCTGGTCTCGAAGTCATCGCTCCTCGTCTTTGCCGCCATCATTCTCGCCGGCCCTACTCTCGTATCGAGGGCCGAGCCGCCTGCCGCGGAACCTTCGTTCGAAGTCGTCCACGCAGCAAGGTGGCCGAAGCGCCGGTTCGGGTATCGCGGCATGCCGGGCGACATCGAGCTGCTCAAAGACGGTCGTCTGCTGCTCGCCTACACCTCCTACGATCCGGAGGGCCGGATTCTCGCTCGCCACTCCGACGACCAGGGAAAAACGTGGGGCCCCAAGTTCACCCTGCTCGAGAAGCCCGTCGACGGCGAGAAAGCAAACTACGCCCACCCAAGTTTCCTCCGCCTCCCCAGCGGACAGATGCTGATGTCTTACATTTACATCTCCGGCTCGATGCCGCGCTACGGGCAGAGCTACTACCGCCGCTCCAACGACGAGGGCCGCACCTGGGGGGAGCAGTTCGTCATGACGCCCTACCCCGGCTACCACCTCGTGCACAACGACAAGCTGGTGCAGCTCTCCTCGGGGCGCATCATCGCGCCCGTCGAGCATGAGCTTGCCGAAAAGGGCGGCGATCACCGCGGCTTCGTCAGCTACGTTTTCTACTCCGACGACAACGCGTTGAGCTGGCGCATGAGCGAAAACATGATCAACGTCCTCCCCGTCGAATCGCAGGAGCCCCACGTCGTCGAGCTCAACGACGGGCGCCTGATGATGCTCTGCCGCACCTACAGCGGCTACGTGGTTCGCTCGTACTCGCGCGATCAAGGCGCAACCTGGACCGAGGGGGAGCACCTGCGCGATCTGAAGCTACCTCCCAACTCGTCCGCTCTCAACGTCAAGCGGATCCCTTCGACCGGCGATCTCTTGCTGCTGCGTTGTGCCGGCGGTGTCGACAGGCGCCGCACGCCTTTCGTGTCGGCGATTTCCCGCGACGACGGCGCCACTTGGACCGACGAGCGCGTCGTCATGGGCGACCCCAGCGACGACTACGGCTATCCCAGCCTCCTGTTTCTCGACGGCACCGCCGTCATCAGCTTCCACAAGCGCGACGGCCTCCACGTGGCCCGCATCCCCATCGACTGGTTCTACGGCCAGTAAGCCGCCGGTTAGCCCGACCGTGTGTAGCCCGTTATGGCGGGCGTAGCCAGAGTTCTGCGGCCCTCGTGCATCGGCAATGTGGACATGCTGTGGCCGTGTACGCAACACGCAGGTACGCCGATCCGCGCTGACGGAAGAACCTCAATGCGACCTCGGTCCGCCAACCCACACGGACCCGAGCCGCGAAGCGGCGCTGGATGTCTAGCCTAGGGTGAAGCCGTCAGGCGAAACCCTAGGTATCGAACTTTCTGCGACGGGAGCCCTGAAAGGGCGATGGAAACGCCGCCACCCACTGCCTGGCTAGTTGGTTGGTTTGGCGGCCGCGGCCGCGCCGCTCCTCACGCTATGAGCGAGAGGGTCGTTCCTATGCTCGACGACGAGTCCTTCGACTCGAACTCGCCGGCCTGGGACGACCGGTTTTGTTCCTGGAGTTTCTCCAGTTGTTCCTGCTGTTCCGCGGCGAGTTCCTGCCGTGCGGCGGCTTCGATGGCGGCGGCCTGGGCCGCGACGGCGCGGTCCTGACCGGAAGGGTTGGCCGGTGCGCTAGCGGCCGCCCGAACCTGCTGGGCCTTCTGGATGGTCGCTTGCGGGTCTCCCGACACCGGGGAGGTGTCGATGCTCACCTCGCCCCCGACCGCATACTGCTTGCCGTCCGGCCCGGTGGTGTAGCTGAAGGAGACACCCCGCGCCAAGCCTCCCGCAGCGGCCAGATGAGCTTGCTCGTGCGCCCGGACCTCTCGGTCGGTCTGGCTCAGCTCGGCGATGATCGCGCGCTCTTCCGCTGTGAGTCCGTCGGGACCTGCCGTCTGCTGATCGGCAATCGGCGCCGCCGCGCTGCTTTCGGGCCGTTGGGCGGTCTGCTCTGCCTGTTCCGCACCGGCCACCTCGCCCGCCCGCGCGTTTGGCTGAGTCGACGGTGGCAGCAGGAATGTGGCAGCCGAACTCGATACGGACGCAATCATGGGCGCACACCTTCTAAGGGTCACATCGGCTGCTCCGGCAGACCATATAGCCGGAATTCACCGTGCCGTTTCCCCGAGCTGAATCTGCTCTGCACCCACCGGAGTCACTAAGAAGCCTTGGATGCGTCAGCCCTTGAGATTTCCAATGGTCCGGTGAGTACGGGTTCGATCCCAGCCGCCCGTTGTGACTCGAGCGCCTTGTTCCTGGTTTCGAGTTCGGCGATCCTGTCGCGTAGTTTTTGTACGATCGGCTGCATCTCCTCGACCGTATACCGTGGCTGGATGTGTTGCGTGCAGTTGACATCCCAGGCCTTCACGTGGAACACAAGAACCCTTTGCGGCCGCGCTTGATAGGCGGGGTCGGTCACCCGGTCAAGTAGCATCGGATCATCCTCGACGAACTCTGCTGTTCCCCAAATCTTGATGCGGTGTTGATTGGGGTAGTCCATCAAGAAGATGAAGGCTTTGTCGTTCTCCGTCAGGTTGCCCAGTGAGATGTACTGCGCGTTGCCAACGTAGTCGGCGATGGCCAGCGTCTTCTCGTCGAGCACCTTCAGAAATCCCTTGGGGCCTCCGCGATGCTGGATGTAGGGCTGGCCATCGGCGCCGGCCGTGCCGAGGTAGAGGGATTCACGTTCAGCGATGAACTCCTCCAGGTCTGGCGTAATCACATCGTTCCAGCCCCCTCGTTGCTCCATCTTGGCGTAGGCGGTTCGGGAGCCCCTGGCTTCCTGGGCAGCTTTCACTGCCGGCGTAAAGGCAATGTCGCTGATTGGGCGGTCCATGCTTCATCCTCCTCAAGAAGGGCCGCCGGACTCACACCGGCGGCCCGTAAGAGGTGACGTTCGTTTAGGCAACTGCAACTCGATCGTCTTGCCGCACGACGTTCCTCTCAAGGAAATCGCGCATCAAGTTGGCAATGACGTCGCCGTCTTCCTCAAGTGCGAAGTGCCCGGTGTCGAGCAAGTGGTAATCGACGTTGTCCAAGTCCCGCTTGTAGGGCTCGGCGCCTTCCCCGGGGAAGATGTAGTCGTTCTTTCCCCACGCGATCAGCGTCGGCGGTTGATGCTTGCGGAAGTAGGCCTGCCACTCGGGGTACAGCGGCGGATTCGTCCCGTAGCTGGAGAACAGCTCGATCTGAATGTC
>JAKZVK010000296.1:0-2753 GCA_047516085.1 Bryobacterales bacterium | reverse complement strand
GTTCCGCCACAACAATCTGGGCGGATTCCTCTCGTCGATGCATACCGCCCACTCACGGCGTGGTGCGCCGGATCGCTCGGCGCGGCTGTGGGGTTACTACAACGAACTTTCGACCTGGGCGCTTCTGCTCATGTCGGTCTCGGGGCTCTACATGTGGATCGCTACACGGCCAGGCCTGCCCTGGGCACAGATCTGTGCCGGTGGAGCGGCTGTGCTCTGCGTGTTTCTCTGGGTGGCGGTGAGGTGAGGCCATGTTCCTTTGGATGCGCAACACTCATCTGATTCTCGGGCTGATCTTCCTGGTCATGGTGGTCATCTTCGCCGTCAGCTCGCTCACGATCATCTACCGGCCCTGGCTGCCGACATCCAAGGAAGACCACGAGCGGACCGTAGCCATCGCCGCCGAACACGCCGCGACACCCCGAGCGCTGGCGTTGGAACTCATGCGAAACCACGGGCTGAAGAGTGATTTGCTGCAGATTCGTCAGACCGACGATGAGATCCGCTTCCGCATCGCACGGCCGGGCACCCAGGTCCAGGTGCAGTACTCGCCGGCCAGCGGTGAAGCGAAGCTCGAGACCCGTCGCTTCGGATTCCTGGAAACGCTCGTGCAGTTGCACGTGAACCACGGGTTTCACCACGAGTTTTTGCCGGCTTGGGCCTGGGGCCTGCTGTCGCTGCTCAGCTCGATTGGCCTGTTGCTGTTGGGCGCAACGGGGATCTATTTATGGTTCGCGCTTCACGAGGCGAGAGTGTCGGGGACGGTGTTGCTGACGTTGGGTTTGGTTTACGGGCTCACGACGCTTGTGATGTCGCGGATGGGATAGTCGAGGGGCGCGGCAAGGCGGGCGGGCAGACACAGGAGACAAACGTCGAGCAGGCGGTCGGTATTCACAAGAGGTATCCGGCGGTCGCCTGCCGGAGAGCTCCCACGGAAATCGTGCATTGCACCGGTATCTCAGCAGCCGCGTTCACGCGGCTACCCCGACGCAGTCGGGTTGTAGGCCGGTCGTTTACGGCCGGTTCTAAAAAACGACCCAGTGTACTCCGAGCCCGTTTCAACGGGCTTCCGATCTGGAGATTGACTTCCGTGTGAATGGGCCGGGCCATCGAGCTGTTGGCTAAAGCCGTTTGGGAAAGGCCGTTCAAACGGCCTAACTGTCGGTTCATTATGCCGCGACACCGGCCGTAAACGACCGGCCTACAACCGCTTCGCGGCAAGCCGCCTAAAGGCGACTCCAGTCGGAATCGAGATGACTCCTATCGAGCCTCCATCTGCACACTCGCGTGCTACGCATCACGGTCTAATCGACCGCCCATCCGCACACTCGGGTGCCCTCGACCACCGTTCAGGTCGCCACCCGCTCCAGAAAAAACTCGACGAAGCGCCCGGCGTCCACGTCCACCGCGGCCCGGATCGTACCTGTATTGGCGCGCGCGCCGATTCTGCGGTCGGCGACCAGCATGCCCGCGGTCAGGCGGCCCTCCGTCTCGACGTCGGCGTCGAACGGACGCAACTCGGTGAAGCTCGCGTCGATCGCCACCCCCACCGCCAAGGGGTCGTGCAGCGGACACCCTGCCAAGCCCCGGCGTGTTTCGTTGACCTCGAAATACTTCTGGGAAACATCGCCGATGAAGCGGCTCACCCGGTCCCCCGTGTCGCGCAGGCGGTCTTCGAGTGCGGCCCGAGTCAGCAACGTCTTCGTGGTCACGTCGAGACCGACGACGGTCACCTCCGCGCCGGAGCCGAGCACCTGTGCCGCCGCGTGCGGGTCATGGTGAAAGTTGAACTCGGCCACCGGCGTTACGTTGCCCACGCCTGAAACCGAACCTCCCATGGCCACGATCCGCCGGACGCCGCGTATCGCAGTAGGGTCTTTCTCGAAAGCGCGGGCGACGTTGGTCAATGGGCCGAGCGCAATGATCGTGACTTCCCCGGGGTTGCGCCGCACGAGATCGACGATCAACTCAACAGCGTGCCCGTCCACCGGAGTCAATGTCGGCGTTGGATAGCGCGGTGAGCCATCGGCCTCCACCAGCCCGCCGATATCGCCGAGGCCGTCCTCGCCATGCACGTGACGCGCGGCAATCGGTTCCCGGACGAGCGGACGGTTACAGCCGGCGGCGACCGGCGGCGGATTGGGCAGGTCGAGCACCTCCAAGACGCGCAGCGCATTGGTCAGCGCCTGCTCGCCGGAGACGTTGCCGCTCACGGTCGTGATCGCCTCGACCTGCAACTCTGGTGAGCGCAACGCGAGGATCAACGCCAGCGCATCGTCGATGCCCGGATCGGTGTCGATGATCACCCGTGTCGGCAGCCCTCCACTCACGGCGTCTGCCCCCGCCCGGAGGAAACTTGATTGCCCCGCAGGTCTGCCGATCCATCCGCCACGTCAACCCCGCCGGTAAGCACGTTGTCGACGATCAGATTGCCGCTACCGCCCTTGATCACCAGGGCCAAGGCCTCCTGCGCCTCCGGGCGATCGTCGCGGATTACGCAATCCGACACGCGCATGTCGTGAGCGTCGTCGAGCAGCAGACCCGCGTTTTCGGAATTCAAAATCATCCCGTTGGTCAGGTTGAAGCGCCGGCAGCGCCGCAACGTGAGGGCGGCTTCGGCGGCCTTGACGCCGTTGATGTGCAGCCCTGTCAGCGTGCAGTCTTCCGAATCGACAAACAGCAAACTATTGCGGCTGTTGTGCGGACGGTAGTCCGGGTTACGGTCGAACGTGTTCGGCCCGACGACGATGTTC
>JAKZVK010000295.1:0-5618 GCA_047516085.1 Bryobacterales bacterium | reverse complement strand
GTGTCTTGCCCCTCGAGCGACTCGAGTCGGCGGTGCCGGTACTTCCCTGCGATTACGCGTAGCATGCTTTTGTTGCGTGGCTTCCAAGCTTGCCGGGTCGCGATTCTTCGCACAAAGCACGATCTAGACCCAGCACGCTCTTGCCAGGACGAGGGTCTGAGTCCCGAAAAATCGGGACTCGGCCAGGATGGAGCCTTACGCTACAAACCTACCCCACCTGCACCAGCCCGTAGCGGCGCTGCCACTTCTCTCGAATGTACTGCACCAGCCGCTGCAGGGCCTCGCGGTCGGCCGAGTCCTCAATGTAAGACGTCGCCTCGCCCCGCGCCACTTCGAGCATCTCACGGTCGCGGACGACGCTTGCCACGCGAAAGGCCGGCAGCCCCGACTGCTTCGTGCCGAAGAACTCGCCCGGCCCGCGCAGTTGTAGATCGACGTCGGCGATACGAAACCCGTCCTGCGTTTCGACCATGGTCTTGATACGTTGCGCGGCGATTTCGCTGACCTTGCCACAAAGCAGGATGCAGTAGCTCTGCTCGGTGCCGCGGCCCACGCGTCCGCGCAGTTGGTGCAGTTGCGACAGCCCGAAGCCCTCGGCGTGCTCGATCACCATGACCGTTGCGTTCGACACGTCGACGCCGACTTCGATCACGGTCGTCGAAACCAGAATCGACACGGCGCCGTTCTTGAAGTCCTCCATCACCTGCTCTTTTTCCGCCGTCGGCAGGCGGCCGTGCAGCAGCGCCACCGAGAGGTCGGGGAACACAACGCGCGAGAGATGCTCGAACGTCTTCTCGGCGGCCTTGACGGCCTTGGTCTCCGACTCCTCGATCACGGGACAGACAACATACACTTGGCGTCCCGCTTCGACCTGCCGGCGAACAAAGCTGTAGACCTTCTCGACGTCGTGCTCGGTGGCCTGGCGCGTAATGATGGGATTGCGTCCGGGCGGCAACTCGTCGATGATCGAGACATCCAACTCGCCATAGAGCGTGAGCGCGAGCGTTCGCGGGATGGGGGTGGCCGTCATCACCAGCACGTCGGGGTGCTTGCCCTTGCGCAGCAGCTCGAGCCGCTGCATGACGCCGAAGCGGTGCTGCTCGTCGATGACGATCAGCCCGAGCTGCTGGAACTCGACGTCTTTCGAGATGACGGCGTGCGTGCCGACCACGACGTGCGCCACCCCCTCGGCGATCAGCCGTTTGAGCTTGGTCTTCTCGCGGGCCGTCATCGAACCGGTGAGCAGCACGACCACATAGCCCGCGGGTTCGAGCAGGCGCTTGAGGTTGAAGTAGTGTTGCCCGGCGAGGACTTCGGTGGGCGCCATGATCGCCACTTGATAGCCGTTCTCGATGGCGATGACCCCGGCCTCGACGGCGACGATCGTCTTGCCGCTGCCGACGTCCCCTTGCAACAGGCGATTCATCGGCGCCGGTTGCGACATGTCGGTCGCGATTTCCTTGAGCACGCGCTTCTGGGCGGCAGTGGGCTTGAACGGGAGGATCTGCTTGATCTTCTCGCGGGCGCGGTCGTTCAGTGAGAAGGCGATGCCATCAACCGCACGGGCCTTGCGGCGCTTGAGCGCCAGGCCGCATTCGAGGTAGAAGAACTCCTCGAAGATCAGGCGGTATTGCGGTGCGGTGCGAAAGTTGTTCAGAGCGCGGATGTCGTTGCCCTTGGGCGGGAAATGCGTTTCGCGCAAGGCCTGGCGGCGCTCGGGCAGGCCGAGGCGGCGGCGGATCTCGTCCGGCAGAGGGTCGTCGAGTTGTGAGACACCTTCGAGGCAACGAGAGACGAGCGAGCGAATCACGCGCGTGGTGATCTTCCCCATCGCCTGATAGACGGGCACGATCCGGCCCAGATGCAGATGGGCTTCGGTGTCGTCGGCGCGGAGAAGCTCGTATTCGGGATGCACCATCGACATTTCCGAAGCATAGGCGTTCCACTCGACTTTGCCGTAGAGCGCTACGCGCTGACCGCGCTCGAAGATCGACTGCAGATAACCGCCGCGAAACCACTTGCCGACCAATACGCCGCCCGAATCGTCACGCACGCGGATCTCGAACATCCGGAGCTGACTGGTTCGCGGGCGGAATAGTTGCGTCCCGAAGACCTCGCCGACGACTGTGGCTGTCTCGCCAGCCTCGAGCGCGGCGGTGGACTTGACGTTGCCGCGGTCCTCGTAACGGAACGGCATGTAGTAGAGCAGGTCCTCAACGGTGACCAAGCCTTTGGAAGCGAACGTCCGGGCGCGTTGTTGGCCGATGCCCGCGACGGCTTCGAGGGGAGTGTCGAGATCCATGAGGGTGTCGAGACCGGCCGGGCGGGTGATCGTCCCTGCAGTGTGCCACGGGAAACCGCGCGGAGCAGGGGCGGAAAGGGCCGCTTGCCGTTACGCTAGGATGCCCTTGACCACGTTGCCGTGGACGTCGGTGAGGCGGAAGTCGCGTCCGGCGTAGCGGTAGGTGAGCTTGGTGTGCTCGAGGCCGAGCAGGTGCAGGATGGTCGCGTGCAGGTCGTGAAAGTGGACCTTGTCGACGACCGAGTAGTAGCCGTAATCGTCGGTCGATCCGTAGCGCAGGCCCGGCTTGACGCCACCGCCCGCCATCCACATGGTGAAGGCCTCGGGATTGTGGTCGCGTCCGTCGGAGCCTTGCGCCGTGGGCGTGCGGCCGAACTCGCCGCCCCACAGCACGAGGGTGTCCTCGAGCAGGCCGCGGGCCTTGAGGTCGGTGAGGAGCCCCGAGATCGGTTTGTCGACCTCGCGGGCGTTTTGCTCGTGGTCGCGGCGGAGGCGCTGGTGCTGGTCCCACTTGTAGCTGTGGCTGATCTGTACGAAGCGGACGCCGGCTTCGGACAAGCGCCGCGCCATCAGACACTGGCGCCCGAAGTCGTCGGTGATGGGACTGCCGAGGCCGTAGAGGTTCTTGGTCGCCGGCGACTCCCGCGACAGGTCCTGCAAGTCAGGCGCTTCGGTTTGCATGCGGAAGGCCAGCTCGAACGATTCAATGCGGCCTTCGAGCGCCGCGTCGGGCCCGCTGCGGTCGAGGTGCGCGCGGTTCATCTCCTGGACGTAATCGAGCGTCGTGCGTTGGATGTCGCGCGGCGCGGCGGCGGTGATGAAGGGGATTCTGGCGTCCTTCGCTGCGATGCCCACCGCACCCACACGCGTCCCCGCGTAGGGTGCCGGCAGGAAGGCCGAGCCGTAGTTATTGGCGCCGCCGTGGCTGGTGGTCGGGCTGATGGTGATGAAGCCCGGCATGTTGCGGTTCTCGGTACCGAGTCCGTAGGTGACCCACGAGCCCATGCTCGGACGCACGAAGGTGTCGCTGCCGGTATGCATCTCGAGCAACGCGCCGCCGTGACGTGAGTTCGAGCCCCACATCGAATGGATGAAGCAAACGTCGTCGACGTGTTTTGCGAACTCGGGGAACAGGTCGCTCACCCAGGCGCCGCTTTCGCCGTACTGCTTGAACGCCCAGGGCGACTTGAGCAGGTTGAACGTTTCGCTGGAGACGACTTTGGGGCGCTCGAACGGAAGCGGCTTGCCGTGATCGCGTTGCAGCAGCGGCTTGTAGTCGAACGTATCGACCTGCGACGGTCCGCCGTGCATGAACAGGAAGATGACTCGCTTGGCGCGCGGCTCGAAGTGCGGCGCTTTGGGCGCGAGCGGATCGGTGGCCTGAGAGGGCGCCACCTTGGCCGCGGCGCGCGCCTCCTCACCGAGCAGTCCCGCGAGCGCCAGGCTGCCGAAGCCGGCGCTGCTCATGCGCAGCATGTCGCGGCGGGAGAAGCGACGGTTTGGGTTCCAGTGAGGGTTCATGGGTGCCTCTGCTGCCCAACATTGTAAGTCAATCGACACGGAGAAACCGAGCCCGGAACGCCAGTGACGGGTGCACAGGCGCTATGCCACCGGCGGGGGATTGACCCCTCACTTGCGTTCTGTTTCTCTTGAAGCGGCCGATTGAGTAGTGATGATCGGTTCGGCTGGTGGAACGATCTGGCACTGCCTGAAGCTCGACGTTGATCCTCTTCCCTTCCGACTACACAGTAACAAGAGGGTGGATGGGTTCGACCGGCGAGACGCGGCAAGTGGTTGAAAGGAAGCGGAATAAAATTCTGAGAGACCCGTGAAGAAAATGGAATCTGCCCTTGGAACGGGGAGATGGAGTCCCAGGGGGGTGCCACTGGTATGTCGGATCCCAGTCTGGTTTCGGTCCGCCGCTTGGGATCAGCTCATTCGTTCGATGAGGATGCCTCGGAAACCCACTGCGGCAGCCTCTTGCGCACTTCTTCCGAGGGTTGAACACGACCTGCACGCGCATCGTCCCGGCCACGCTGGATCGCCACCAGCGTTTCAGCATCCTCCTCGCCGTCGACGGGACGTGGGGATTCAGCCTGCTCGGCTTCGCTCATGCCTTCAGGGTAGCTCTTGCGATTAGAGCATTTTCAGGAATAGAATAGACAACTCTTGGGGCTGCCTAGCATCGACGCGCTAGCTTATAGCGAAAGCATCTTCGGATGCGGTTTACGTCATCTGTGAAACCGCTCTAGGCGTTGCGCGGTCCCAGGAACAGCTTTGTATTTCCCTTGTTTTCAAAGGGAGTAGTTTTTGGTTCTAGAGCCTTCCTAGGCGCGTGAAGGTTCGTGCCGGACCGCTCCCTGACGGTCACGGCTCGGTTTGGCGACTTGTGGTGTGGGTGGTCATGCGGGCGGCCGTCGGTGCGGGGGCGGGCGCTCGAGCGTGGACTCCCTTCCACGCCTGTGTAGTTGGATCTGTAGTGGAGTTGGCGGCATGTCCGGATCCCGGGCTGGGTTTCAGGGTCGATCCATCTCATCGTCGATCAACTGCCGCAACGTGTCAGTTATGATTGGGTGCGGTGTTGTGACGGAGAGAAGATGGGTGATTAGTGGAGCCATGTCATGACGGACAGTGAATTCAAGTCGTATATAGAGGATCGCTACCAGCACCAGGTGGACTGGTATGACCGCAAGGCAGGAGCTAACCAGGCGATCTATAGCCGGATGCAGTGGGCCATCATTATCCTGGCGGCGGTGACCCCGGTCCTTGTCGTGTTTGTGCTCGATAAAGACCTGCCGACGGGGTTGGACCACCTGCCTGCTGTCACCTCAGCCGCCGTGGCCATTTTGACGGCTGCGATGAAGACATTCAAGTACCAAGAAACCTGGATCAACTACCGCACGACGTGCGAAAGCCTTCGCAAGGAAAAGCACTTCCTTGATGCGAATCTGGGTGACTACCACGGGGGTTCCGACGAGCACAGGAGAGCCACCTTCGTCGAGCGAGTCGAGAGCTTGATTTCGCGGGAGAACACCGTTTGGCTGACGACGCAGAAGACTGGAAGGCGGGCCAAGCCAGAGGAGAGTCCGCCGGATGGGAACGGGGTGGAGGGCTGATTTGTGTGAAGACGGTGCTGCGGATTGCTGAGGGTCTGAGGGCATAGGCTATCTGGGACGGCTAGAGCAATTTCAAGTATAATATAGACGGCTTTAGCGAATCTTCCGGGGCGAGGGTCTATGGCCAGAGCCTATTCGGATGATTTGCGCCGCCTCTTGATCGAGGCGCATCAACAAAAAGAAGGCAGCCTGCCGGTGTT
>JAKZVK010000294.1:0-3830 GCA_047516085.1 Bryobacterales bacterium | reverse complement strand
GGCGGCGCGATCGCGTCACGACGTTGCTGGATGCCGTCGATGAGGGGCGCATCGAGCCCTTCGCGGTGGATGCCGTGACGCGGATCAAGCTCACGCAGTATCCCGATGAAGCGGTTCAGAAACGGGCGAGGACGTTGTTCGAGGCAGAAATGGGCGACCGTGCCGAGGTGGTGGAAGACCACCGTGAGGTCCTCGACTTGGCGGCCTCGGCCGAGCGCGGCAAGGAGGCCTTCGAGCGTGAGTGTGCGAAGTGTCACGCGCGGAACGCGGAGCGCGGGCGGATTGGCCCCGACCTCTCGGGCGTGAACAATCGCGGTAAGGAGACGCTGCTGAGCCACATTCTCGATCCCAGCGCGGCGATTCAGGTCCGCTATACGAAC
The DNA here is from genome assembly GCA_047516085.1 of Bryobacterales bacterium. GTDB lineage: Bacteria > Acidobacteriota > Terriglobia > Bryobacterales > UBA6623 > JAKZVK01. The sequence continues at coordinate 3,450 of JAKZVK010000294.1, read as the reverse complement.
TACGTCCTGATGACCAAAGACGGCCGAGTGCTCGATGGCTTGCTGGTGGGTGAGACAGCGGGCACGGTCACGCTGAGGGGCGAGCTCGAGGATGTCACGGTGCTTCGTAACAATGTCGAGGAGCTACGCGCTTCGACCGTGTCACTCATGCCGGACGGGCTCGAGGATGCTTTGACGAAGCAGGAGCTGGCGGATGTGATTGCTTACTTGCGGGCGGGGTTGTGAGGATGGGGCGCCAGGTCGGAACCAACGAACCGAAAAGTAGGGGGGCACGGCATGCCGTGCCCAGCGCGGACGGAAGCCCCCGCGCGCAAGCCGCGACCTACGCGGAGCCCCCACTTCTGCACCGGCGCCCGACCCGAGACTCAGAGCCGCGGGCGTAAGCCCGCGCTGGGCAGCTTGACCAAACCAGGGCGCCGCTCGTCACGCACGGTCCCTCGGCCCTCGACCCGAATCCGATGTACCTCGCTGCATCTCAACGCAAGCTCACGCTTGCGGCTCTGAGTCGCACAGGCGGCCGCGTTGCTCTCCAATGGCCGAACGGCACCCCATCAAACAAACGTCTCCAGGGCCTGAATCGCCGCTTTGATGTAGCCGTAGCCGAAGGCGAAACCTTGCAAGTAGTCGGGGTCGTCGGGGTGTTTGGGCATGTGGTCGGGCATGAGCATGTAGGGGTAGTCGACCTCGTATAAGGTGAGGGCGAGCTTGATCATGTTCATGTCACCGTTGTCGGGATAGACCTCGTAGAAGTCGCCGCGCTTGCCCACGATGTTGCGGAAGTGGATGTTGAAGATCTTCTTGCGCTCGCCGAAGTAACGGATCACGTCGGGCAGCTCGTTGGCGGGGTCTTGCAGCATCTCGGCCGTTGTTCCCAGACACAGGTTCAGCCCGTGGTAGGGGCTCTCTTCGATCGAGACCAACTTCTTCAGCCCCTCGACGGTTCCCAATACACGGTCGACGCCCTTGTAGCCTGACGGCGGCACGCCCGGGTCATGGGGGTGGCACATGGCGCGGACCTTGTACTCGTTGCAGACCGGGATGACGCGCTCGAGGAAATAGGTGATGCGCTCCCAAAAGGTGTCGGCATCCATGCGGCCGACTTCCGGCTCGGGCGGATCGTTGCGCACCTCATCGAACTTCCAGGTACTGTAGGAGGAGCCGCCGCGTCCCGGCGTCACGCCCGAGCGGACGTTGAAGAGCACGCGCAGGTTGTATTTGAACGCCGGGATGCCCGCTTGGGAGCACGCGCGGACGAGGTTTTGCATGTACTCGATCTCGCGATCGCCCTCAGGCTGTTTGCCCAACAGGAAGCTAGCAACGGGGGCGCCTGCGAGTAGGCGCACCTGGGCGATATCGAGGCTGAGACCGTACTTGGCACAGTGGTCTTTGGCGCGGGCGAGGTCGTCGGCGAGCGTGGCTTCGGTGGTGTCGGTCGGCCATCCGGCGATGTGGTCGACGCCGTGGCGTTTGAAGTACTGCAATCTTTCCGGAGACAGGTCGCCGGTGCGCTGCGTGCCGAGGTGCATCCGGATCGGCTTGCCGGTGGCGGGTTTCTTTGGCGCCGCATCCTGGCTGCCGTCCGCACAGGCGGAGAGTGCCCCGGCGCCCGTGGCGGCGGTGGCGGAAAGGAAAGTTCGACGGTTGACGGACATGAGGGCCTCCTTGCGACCAACCAACGATGGCACCACAGCGGCGGTGGCGTGTCAATTGCGTAGTTCGTCCGCCGGCACCCACCACGCGCGTCAGCCGAATCGCCGGGCGGTGCGGGCGTGGGCCTTGGCGGCCTCGACCTCCCGGTCATGCGCAGGGGCCACGGTGACGAGGGAGTCGATCAGGTCACGAGCGATGTGGGAGACATCGTCGATGGCGCGATCGAAGGCGGCCTCGTTGGCTTTTGACGGTTTGGTGAACCCGCTGAGCTTGCGCACGAACTGCACCGATGCCGCGCGGATCTCTTCGTCGGTTGCGGGCGGATCGAAGTTGAAGAGTGTTTTGATGTTTCTACACATAGCTACAGCCGGACTTCGGTTTCGACCGGCTGGTCGTAGTCGACGCCCTCGACCGCGAAGCCGAATAGGCCGCTGAAGCCGCGACGGAAGCCGGCGATGTCGGACAGTTCCGCCAGGTTCTCGGTAGTGACCTCGTCCCAACGCCGGGCGACTTCTTCCTGCACATCGGCGCGCAGCTCGAGGTCATCAAGGCGGATGAGGCCTTCCCCATCGACGGCGATGCTCTTCCCTGCGGCCAGGTGGTCGAATACCAAACGGCGCATCTGCTCGATGCAGCCCTCGTGAATGCCCTTGTCCTTCATCACCCGGAAGAGCAAGCTCATGTAGAGCGGTACCACCGGGATCGCCGCCGAGGCCTGAGTCACCACCGCCTTGTTGACCGACACCCACGCGCCGCCGCCCAGCTTCGAGTTGAGAGTTTCATGCAACAGGCGCGCGGTGTGCTCAAGGTCCTTCTTGGCAATACCGATGGTGCCATGGCGGTAGATCGGCCAAGTCAGCTCCGGCCCGACGTAGGAATAGGCCAGCGTGCGGGCGCCGTCAGCCAACACGTCTTCCTCCAGCAGCCTCTCGATCCACCACTGCCAGTCTTCGCCACCCATCACCGACGTCGTGCCGGCCACCTCGCCTTCATCGGCCGGCTCGATGGTGATCTCGTTGACCGCGCCGCTCCCTAGGTCGAAGGTCTTGCCGGTGTAGGGGTCGGCGATCGGCTTCAGCGCCGACTGGAAGGTCTCCCCCGCGCGCGGGTCGATACGGCGAGGCGAGGCCAGGCTGTAGACGACCAAGTCGAGCTTACCCATGTCCTTGCGGATCTCGGCGACGGCTTGGCGCTTGATGTCGTCGGAGAACGCATCCCCGTTGATGCCGGCGGCGTAGAGTCCGTCCTCGGCGGCCAACTGGTTGAAGGCAGCCGTGTTGTAATAGCCCGCCGTCGCCGTCCGGCGGCCCTCGGGCGCGCGCTCGAAGAAGACCCCGAGCGTCTTGGCGCCGAAACCCCAGGCCGCCGCGATGCGCGTGGCTAGCCCGTAGCCGGTCGAGCTGCCGATGACCAGAACATTCTTCGGACCTTCGACGGGCGTCGCGTGCGTGGCGCGGATGGTGTCCCGCTGGGTCTCGACATTACGCCGGCAGCCTTCGGGATGCGCGGTGACACAAATCGCCCCGCGGACTCTCTCTTTCACGATTTGGAGGGCCATGATGGGGGATGTTCTCGGGCCGACCGTTCGGCGTCGCGGCCGGCTTGCGTACGGTTCTAGCCTCCTAACTCCTTGTAGAGTCCCGGCAGGCTTCGCTTCAGTCGGCCGTCCATTGACAAGGGCGCAAGGCCGTCGAACTTCAGCAGCGTCTCGGCCTCTTCGACGCTTTTGCCCCGGTGCCGCAGATCGCCGACACGGTTTCGCAGGGTAGCAAACTTCTTGCGCCACTCGACGAGACCCTC
>JAKZVK010000293.1:0-3488 GCA_047516085.1 Bryobacterales bacterium | reverse complement strand
GTGGGACGACCACAAAGAGATCAACAAGAAGCTGCGCGAGCGCTGTCCCGACATGGACCAGGGAGCGGCGGCCTTGCTGCGCGATTTGAAACGCCGCGGGCTGCTGGATGAAACGCTGGTCGTGTGGGGCGGCGAGTTCGGCCGTACGCCGGTGTCGGAAGCCGGCGACGGACGCGACCACAACCCCTACGGCTTCACGATGTGGATGGCCGGCGGCGGCGTGCGCGGCGGGCTGTCGTACGGCAACACGGACGAGTTCGGCTTTCAGGCGGTCGAGAATCGCGTCAGCATTCACGATTTGCACGCCACGATCCTGAACCAGCTTGGCTTCGACCACGAACGGCTGACCTACCGCTACGCCGGCCGCGACTTCCGCCTGACCGACGTGCACGGCCGCGTGATGAAGGAGCTGCTGGCGTGAAGGCAAGTGTACGGACGCATTAGAGCATTTTCAGGAATAGAATAGACAACTCTTGGGGCTGCCTAGCATCGACGCGCTAGCTTATAGCGAAAGCATCTTCGGATGCGGTTTACGTCATCTGTGAAACCGCTCTAGCCCGCCTCGGCGAAAGATTTCACTCCGACCTCGCTCCACCAACCCACACCGGACCCGAGTCCGCAAAGCGGACGGACGGATGTTAGCCTAGGGTGAAGCCGTCTTCGGCGAAACCCTAGGTAGCGAACCTCTTTGCGATGGGAGCCCTGAAAGGGGCGATGGAAAACCTGCCACGCAACGGGTTGCTGCATCCTAGCGGGCATCCCGCAGGGCACCGGACAAACAAAAGGGGCTGCCCTGCGCCTACCGTTTCCGCTGACGGCAATCAAGGAACTCAACTTGTCCAATATCCCCTGGCCACCGCTAATTTGGACAACTCAGGGGCATGCCGTGCCCGCGCTCGGGTGCTCTGTATTCCGCGTGTGCCTCTACCTTTCGCTGCTCTCATGTTTCGCCACCGCTGCCCGCGCGCAAACTCCCGCAGTCGAGTTCTTCGAAAAGAGAATCCGCCCCATCCTCGTCGAGAAATGCTACGCCTGCCACTCCGCCAAGCTCGAAACCCCCATGGGCGGGCTGCGGCTCGATTCGCGTGAGGGTGTGCGCAAGGGCGGCGCATCCGGCCCGGCGCTCATTCCCGGACAGCCCGAGCAGAGCCTGCTCCTCAAGGCGCTGACCTACGACGACCTCCACCTCAAGATGCCGCCGACCGGCAAGCTGCCCGACCAGGTCATCGCCGACTTCGAAACCTGGATTACCGACGGGGCGGCCGACCCGCGCTCAGCCGAGATCAGCGAGTCCGGGGGCCCCAAAGAGAAAACCGGCCCCGGCACGTCGATCGAAGACGGTCGCCGTTGGTGGTCGTTCCAACCCGTGAGCGAGCATCCCGCGCCGCAAACCTCGCAACCGGACTGGGTACGAAAGAAAATCGATTCCTTCGTCCTCGCCAAACTCGACCAAAACAACCTGCGTCCGTCGCCGCAAGCCGATCCCCGCACGTTGATTCGCCGCGCCTACCTCGACCTGACCGGCCTGCCGCCCACCTACGAGCAAGTCGAGGCCTTCGCCGCCGACCCCTCACCCGCCGCCTACGCCGACCTGATTGATCACTTGCTGGCGTCACCCCGTTACGGCGAACGCTGGGGACGCCATTGGCTCGACGTGGCCCGCTGGGCCGAGGACCACCCCACCAGCGAATCCACCAACCGGCCGCATCCTTACGCCTGGCGCTATCGCGACTGGGTCATCGAGGCCGTCAACAAAGACATCCCCTACGACCGCTTCATCCGCATGCAATTCGCCGCTGACTTGCTGCCCGGCTTCGAGCCTTCCGACATGCGCGCCCTCGGCTACATCGGCAACTCGCCCATGTACCACAAGGACCCGCGGCTGTCGCGCGACGTGATCGAAACGTTGGCCAGCGACGATTGGGACGAGCGCGTCGACGCCGTCACGCGCGGTCTGCTGGGCCTTACCGTCGCCTGCGCGCGCTGTCACGACCACAAGTTCGACCCCATCACCAACAAGGACTACTACGCGCTCGCCGGCGTCTTCGCCAGCACTTGGCTCGTCAAGCGCCCCATCGTCGCGATGGACTCGGGCGAAGCCGAAAAACTCGTCTGGGACCACGAGCGGCTCTACCGCGTCAAAGGCCAGGTAGGGAACCTGAAGGAACTCGACACGATCGCGCCTGAGGTCCACCCGAAGGTTGCCCAGTTGCAGGCCGAAGTCGAAGCGCTTCAAGCAAAGCTCGAAAACGACCACACGCCCCTCACCCACGCCGTCATCGACTGCGGCGTCTGGATCGACGGCTCAACGCCTACGGTCACGTGGATCGACCTGCGTCCCGGCGTGCCGCGCGACCTGCCCCTCTTCATCAAGGGCAACGTCGCGAACCCAGGCGACATCGTTCCACGGCGGTTCCTGACCGTGTTTTCAGAAGCAACGTTGTCAGAAGAGGAGATCGAGCCGTTCCAGCAGGGGTCGGGCCGGCTGGAGCTGGCCGAGCGGATTCTCGACGAGGCCGGCCCGCTAGCGGCGCGCGTTTGGGTGAATCGCGTCTGGGGATGGCATTTCGGCGAACACCTCGTCCGCACGCCCTCGGACTTCGGGACGCAAGGGCAGCGCCCCACCCACCCCGAGCTGCTCGATGATCTCGCCGCGCGCTTTGTCGAAAACGGCTGGTCGCTCAAGTGGCTGCATCGCGAGGTCATGCTGTCGGCGACGTACCGGCAGGCGAGCCGGCACATCGAGTCCGCCGCCGAGGTCGATGCCACGAACCGTTGGCTGTGGCGTTACAACCCGCGCCGGCTCGACATCGAGGCCTGGCGCGACGCCATCTTGCAGGCCTCCGGCGAGCTGGACCTCGCGATGGGCGGCCCCTCCGACCCGGTGGACACCGAATGCGACGCCCGCCGCACCGTGTATTCAAAGATTAGCCGCGGCCGGCCGCACCCCATCTTCCAGCTCTACGACTACCCCGACGCCACCCAGCACACCCCGCAGCGCCAGGTCACCACGACGCCGCTGCAACAACTTTTCGTCCTCAACAGCAAATGGATGCAGTATCAGGCCAAGAGCCTGGCACTCGCCGTCCACGACACCAAGAACCCGGAGCAGAAGATCCGCGCCCTCTACCGCCGCACCCTAGCCCGCAACCCCACCCCGACCGAGATCGACCACGCCCAAGCCTTCCTCCGCGCCCGCGAGGACGAACTAGGCCATACACTCTGGATCGAGTACGCGCAGATCCTCCTCAGCACCAACGAGTTTATCTATCTCCCCTGAAACAGCAGCGGATGTGACCCCCCGGGCCCACGCCGAAAGGCTCGGGGAAACCTCGCAAGTATCAATCCGCGCTATTTGTCCACCGCCACGTCTGAAGAGACGGCTTCGCACGCTGAATGCTAGAGCATTTTCATAGTTTTCATAGTCCATAGCCGCAGTGACGGAAGCAGGCTTGGACGCTCTGCGGGGTGACCGCGGCAAGGGCATC
>JAKZVK010000292.1:0-3937 GCA_047516085.1 Bryobacterales bacterium | reverse complement strand
GTCGACGCCCTCGAACGACGGCAACTCCTCGATGTTCGACAACAGCCGCTGAAACTTGTCCCCCAGCCACCCGGCTAGAGCCAACGGCGCGGGGATCGGGGCATCGGAGGCGGCCCGCATGGTCTCGAGCGCGATGCGATGATCGCCGAGGTCAATGTCGCCCTTCAGACGGAATGTCGACTCCTGCGCGAAGTCGTTGAGGCCGAACATCGAGTTGTAGATGGTGAAGACCATCAGGGGCGGCGTCCAACGCTGGTTTTGGAACACGTTGTAGTGGAGCTGCTTTTCCTTGATCACGGCGTTCTCGCCGTCGAGGGTGCGGACCTTCACGTTGACGGGGATCATCGCGGCGCTTTCCCCGAGGACGCCCATGATGCCCGAGTGGCGGTCCTGCCGCAGCGCCCCCACGATGTCGGCCGAGTTGGCCACCTTGACGGGCCGAAACTGCGAGGCCAGCACGGTGAGAACGTCGGCGCTGGCCATGGGCATCTCGATCGGGCCCATGTTGAACATGGCGTGTCCAAAGGCGAGCACGCGGCGGCCGTCGTTGTAGGTAACCGTCCCCAGGCCCGAGGCGGAGGTGTCGCCGGAAATCAAGACGGCCGCGACCGGCTCGCCGGGTTTCAGTTCGCCTCCGTTGCGCGTCTTGGCCGCGCCGGCGGCGGAACCGCCCGCGGAACCACCTACAGCCCCGCCCTGCATGACCCACAACCCGGACTTGCGGAAGAAGCCGCCGAAGACGTCGAGCACGCCGTCATGCACTCCGGAGAAAACCAGCGGCGTCTCGATCGGCGTGGCGTAGGAATTGGAGGGCAACTCGGCGTCCACTGCTTGCCAGATCTGCTCGGCGAGACCGGAGGGTGGGTTGAAGGCCGCGACATCCAGCGGTTCCCCCGCCACGCCCTCAGCGCTGCCGTTGCCAGTGTCGAGGTTGCGACGCGCTGACTTGACCCTGACCGGGCGCGCCTCATCGAACTCGTTGATTTCGAGCATCAACTCAATGGGCGTGATGCCCGCCACGGCGTCAGGCGAGAACGTGCTGAAGCGCAGCGAGATGGCGCCGAGCAGCTTGCCGTCATAGTAGACCGGGCTGCCACTCATGCCTCCGGCGACGTTGGTCCGAGCTGCCTTGCCGCCGAGCTTCGCCATGATGATGTCCTGCCCCGGCCCCCAGACGTTGCGCATCACGCCGATGACTTCCACAGGGATCGGCTCGGGCGTGCGGCCTTCGAAAGCCGTCCAGGCGGTCGCCTTCATGCCGGGGACGACCTCGGCCAACGGCAGAATCTCAACCGGACCCGACTCGGGAGGCACCTCTGCCTGGGCCACCGAAACCGAGGGCCACAGTGTCACCGCGGCCAGGAGCGCCACACGCGGCACGAACGAGGACACGCGGCCCCTGACATGGGAGGTCAACTGCTGGAAGCGCTTCATGACTGCCGAAACGGTAGGTGAACTCGACTCACTCTAAGCATATACCACGCCCGTGAGCACAAGCCGGAAGGATGGTGAAGCTGGCGAGGTTGCTGCCGGGCCGGCTCGGTCCAAGCTGGTCCGGTACGGCAGCCGGGGGCAGCTATTGTAGAATGATCTCCGTGGCGGACGAAGACCAAGACCCATCCTTCAAGGTGAGCGACCGGCGGCGTTTCTCTTCAGAGGGACAGCCGCTCGAAGAAAACGAGGCGACGCAAGCGGAGGCGGCCGGGGAACCTCAGCCTGAGTCGCCGGAGCCCGCTGCGCCGGAGCCTGCTGCGCCGCAGACTCAGGCAGCGCAGAGCGAGACACCGCAGGCGGACCCATCGACCGAACCGCCTGCTTCCGAACCCCAGGCCTCGGCTTCACCGGGTTCACCGCCGCTCCCGCCGGCCACCTTCGAACTCCTGATCGTTTCCCTGGCGATTCAGGCGTAGATGCAACTAGGGGGCGATGGGGTGCCCGAGGGTCGCCCGCCGGATTTGGAGGTCGCGCGCCACTCGATCGACCTGTTGGACGTGCTCAAAACCAAAACGCAAGGCAATCTGACTATCGAGGAGTCCCGGTTGCTTGATAACACCCTCACCGAGTTGCGGTTCCGATACATCCAGCGGGTCGAAGAGATCAACAAAGCAGCCAAGGCCTAGGCCGAGGCCTTCCCGCCTGCTGCCTGCCGGGCGACTCATCCCGCGAGGCAAACCCGAAGACGCAAATCATGCCGCCGCCGCGCAACCTCCGCATCACGGTACTGGGATCGGGAACCAGCGTCGGTGTGCCAACCATCGGCTGCGATTGCCGAGTTTGCCTCTCCGACGATCCACGCGACAAGCGCCTGCGGCCCTCGATCCTGGTCAGCTTCGAAGATGGAGAAACGGCCAGGAACGTGCTCATCGACACGACGCCCGACCTGCGACAGCAGGCTTTGCGGGCTCGGTTGCGGAGTCTTGACGCCGTCCTCTACACGCACGCTCATGCTGACCACATCATGGGGCTCGACGATATCCGTCCGTTCAACTACGGGCGCAAGGAGCGTATTCCGGTGTATGCGACACCGGAGTCGCTCGCCAGCATCCAGAGGATGTTTGCTTATGCTTTCCAGGGTGAGGCCGTGCACCCGGGCGGCGTGCCCCGGGTGAAGGCGCATCCGCTCAACGGCGGGGGGGTAGAGTTGTTCGGACTGCCTTTTGTGCCGGTGCCGGTGTTGCATGGTCCGCAGACCATTGTGGGTTTTCGCTTCGGCCGGGCGGCCTATCTAACGGACCAGAGCGACATCCCGGAGAGTTCGCTGGGGTTGCTGGAAGACCTTGACGTGCTCTTTCTCGACGCGTTACGGCGCATCCCGCATCCGATGCATTCCACCCTCGATCAGGCGCTGGCCTGGGTGAAAAGACTCAGGCCCAGGCGCGCGTATTTCACCCACATCTGTCACGATCTGCCCCACGCCGAGACGTCGGCTAAGCTGCCTGACCACGTCGAGTTGGCGCATGACGGCCTTCGAATCGAGGTCGCCGAAGATGATTAGGAGTTATCGGGGCCTGGATGAAGTTCCGGTCGATTTCCCGCCCTGCGCTCTGACGATCGGGAATTTCGACGGCATCCACAAGGGGCACCAGGCAATTCTGGAGCGAACGGCCGAACGGGCGCGGGCGCTGAACTTGCAGTCCGCGGCGATGATCTTCGAACCGCATCCGATGCGGATTGTCCGCCCCGCAAACGCTCCCTTGTTGCTCAGTTCGCCAGGCGAGCGCGTGGGCCGCTTCGGCGAGCGCGGCATCGGCGCAGCGGTGATCCTGGCTTTCAACGAGCAAACGGCCTTGCTGACCCCGGAGCAGTTCGTTCGCGAGGTGCTGGTGGAGCGGCTGCACGCAAGGGCGGTCATTGTGGGAGAGAACTTCCGTTTCGGCCACAGGCAGGCGGGCGACTTCGCCACGCTCAGCGATTTGGGCCGGCAACTCGGGTTCGACGCGGAAGCCGTGCCGCCGGTCGTGGTCGGCGGCGAACCCGCCAGCAGCACGAGGGTTCGAGAGGCCGTGAGCCGAGGCGACCTCGCCGAGGCACGCCGGCTGCTCGACCGTCCGTTCACACTCGAGGGCCCGGTCGTTTCGGGCCACGGGGTCGGTTCGCGGCAAACGGTTCCGACACTCAACGTGGCGCCCGAGAGCGAGTTGCTGCCGAAGTGGGGCGTGTACGTCACCCTGACCCGCGACTTTGGGTCAGGCCGCCAATGGAAATCGATCACGAACATCGGCAAGCGTCCCACCTTCAACGGGCGCGATGTGTCGGTGGAAACCCACTTGCTTGACGAATTGACGGGAGATCCGCCGGAGCGAATCCAACTGGCCTTTCATCTTCGGCTTCGCGACGAACAGAAGTTTCCATCCGCCGAGGCATTGAAAGAACAGATCCTCAGCGATGTGCAGGAGGCGCAGCAGTTTTTCCAACGGATATAGCCCCAGGGCATCAG
>JAKZVK010000291.1:0-3824 GCA_047516085.1 Bryobacterales bacterium | reverse complement strand
GTCATGTAGACCGGGCACTTCAGTTTCTTCGACAACTGCCGCAGGCCTTTGACGTGGTCGGAGTGCTCGTGGGAGATGAGCACGGCGTCGAGGTTGGCCGGGTCTTCGCCGATGGCGCGCAGGCGCTTGGTGATCTCGCGGAAGCTGAAGCCCGCGTCGACGAGAAGACGCACTTTTTCGGTGGCGAGGAAAGCGGCGTTACCGCCGCTGCCGCTACCGAGTACGCAAACTCGCAGGCTCGTGGTGGACTCCGTGAGAGAAGCGGGACATGACGCTGAGAACGGCTAGATTGAGTCCCGCTGTGAACTCCTGTTTTATCAGGAATGGGCAAGACAGGACAAGCCCTCGACCCCTTCGACCGTTCTGTGCCGCTGCTGCGCGCTTGGGTATCATGAGGGATTCTCGGAATCACGCCTGACCCCGCCGCTGTGAAACCCGTCGTTACCAATCCCGCTCTCACGGAATCCGTCCTTGCGGAGAGCCCTGCGATTCAAGAAGCGGCTCGCGCCCCGCTCGTCAACGGACCGGCGGTCGTTGCGGAGCCGAGGGCCATGGCCTCGGCGGCAAAACCCGCGGCTTTGGTGACCTCGTCGCTGGTGGTGCTGTGTTTCGCGCACTTCGCCGTGGACTTCTACGCGAGTGCGATCTCTACACTGCAACCGGTGCTGGTGGAGCGCTACAGCCTCACGCTTGCGCAGGTGGGGACGCTGGGCGGCGTGTTCATGCTGGCTTCGGCCGTGATGCAACTCTTCTTCGGCATGGTATCGGACCGTCTGCATTCGCGGCTGTTTGTGATTCTCGGCGTGCTTGCAACCGGCATTTTCCTCTCCAACCTGGGGATGGCGCTCGGATTCAAGACGTTACTGTTGATCGCGTTTCTGGGCGGGTTGGGCGTCGCCTCGTTTCATCCGCAGAGCACCTCACAAGTGACGCAACAGGCGGGTCGACGGCGAGGGGCGGCCGTGGCCATGTTTATCACTTCTGGCATGATCGGGCTGTCGTTAGGACCGATCTACTTTTCGACGCTGGCCGATCGGCTGGGCGTAGGGTCGATGTCGGTCGCGGCGGTCCCGGCCCTGGTGGTCGCGGCGTTTCTCATCTGGCGCTTGCCTGCTCCCTCGGTCTCGGACGGCGGGACCAAGCGTTCGCTTGATTGGGCTCCATTACGCCGGCACTGGAAGCCATTGCTGTTGCACTACGTGTTGGTCGTATTGCGCTCGATCGTCCATCTGGGTATCGGGCAATTCTTGACCGTGTATCTCTACACGCAGCGCGGGTTTTCATTGTGGGAGGCAAGCGTGTGGTTGACGATCTTTTTCGCGAGTTCGGCGGCGGCGGCGCTGGTGGGAGGCAACCTCGCGGACCGCATCGGCGGACGGCGTGTTGTGCTCCTTTCCTTAACTGCTTCGGTGCCGTTTCTGATGCTGTTTCTGGCCACGGCAGGCTGGGTATCGGCGGTGTGCTTGTTCCTGGGGGCGTTCCTTCTATTGCTCTCCAACCCCGTTATCATCGTGATGGCCCAAGACCTCGTACCCGCCCAAGCCGGAACCGCCAGCGCCATGATGATGGGTTTCGGCTGGGGCGTCGCCGGGATAACCTTCATTCCGCTGATCGGCTGGCTCGGTGACCGCGTCGGGTTGGACGCCGTGCTTGCCGGCGTCTTCGCGCTGCCGTTGCTGGGATTTCTGCTGGCGTTGAAGCTGCCGCGGGGGGTGGGCCAAGAGGCGGTGGCCTAGGATGGGCAAGAGGAGGCTAGAGGCCTTTGCGTGGCGTCAGGGTTCGTGCCGGACCGCTCCCTGACGGTCACGGCTCGGTTGCTTTGCACTTCGCCTCGTCAGATGGGCTGGGTAACTGGAAGTCGAACAGCTCCAAGGCCTCTGCGATGCGCCGGCAAGCTTGGCCATCGCCATAGGGGTTACGCTGCCGTGACATGCGCTGGTACTGCTCAGGTTCGTCGAGTAGCCGGTTCGTCTCGCTCACGATTGCGTCGACGTCGGTGCCGACCAACCGAGCCGCCCCGGCTTCCACCGCCTCGGGACGCTCAGTATTCTCGCGCATGACAAGGACGGGCTTGCCCAGCGAGGGTGCTTCTTCCTGGATGCCTCCCGAGTCGGTCAAAATCAAGTAACTTCGCGTCATCAAGTCGACGAACTCGACGTATCCCACCGGGTTGAGCAGTTCGACACCCGGTGTGCCCTCGAGTTGACCGCGGACGGGATCCGAGACGTTTGGATTCGGGTGGACAGAACAAACGATCTGGACGTCCCGCCGCGCGGCTAGCGTCTTCAGTGCACGGCAGATGCCTTCGAATCCCTCGCCGAAACTCTCTCGCCGATGAGCGGTGACGAGAATTAGCTTGCGGGCCGGGTCGAGAAAAGCCCACCGCGGCCTCTCGATGCGGCCAGCGGCCAAACGGTCGCGGACCGCCAGCACGGCGTCGATCACGGTGTTTCCTGTGACGAAGATCCGTTCGTCTGGTATACCTTCCTCGCGCAGGTGACCGGCGGCCTGTTCGGTCGCGGCGAAGTGCAGATCACTTAGCTGCGTCGTGAGAACACGGTTCATCTCTTCGGGGAAAGGGCGGTATTTGTCGGCCGTGCGTAGGCCTGCCTCGACGTGACCAATCGAAACCCTGGCGTAGAAGGCGGCCAGGGCGCCGCCAAAGGTGGTTGTCGTATCTCCCTGCACCAGGACCAGATCGGGCTTCTCCTCTGCGATGACCCGTTCGAGCCCGGCGACGACACGAGACGCAGTTTCGGCCAGCGTCTGCCCGGGACGCATCAAATCGAGATCGTGATCGGGGCTTACCTCGAACGCCGCAAGCACCTGATCAAGCATGCCCCGGTGCTGGGCAGTCACGCAGGTTCTGACCACGAACGTTTCCGGGGCGGATGCGAGGTGGGTGATCAGCGGACAGAGCTTGATGGCCTCGGGGCGGGTCCCGAACACCACGAGAATGCGGAGCGCAGGCATCTCTGTGTCTTCTCGCCTCCGTTGCAGTGCTTTAGTTCCCGTGCCTTAGTTCCGGGGCCTTAGTTCCCGGGCGCTCAGTTCATCGCGGCTTGCTTCTTGCGAAGGCGGCTGATCCATCGGCGGGCGTCAGAGGCATCGTCGGCATCGGGCCGCAGGGAGAGATAGGTTTCAAGATCCCTGCGAGCCTCGGCCCACTGACCCATTTCGTGGTGCAACCAAGCGCGGTGCTTCAGCGTGTCAGCAACCGCCGGGGCAAGGGCAACGATGGCGTCGAGCACGGGCAGGCCCTTGCGATACTGCCGGCTGTCGAGGTAGATGTTCCGCAGGTTGTTGAGCATGCGGATCAGGATGTGGCGGCTGTCCACCCCGCGGAAGTCGCTTTCGCTCAAGGGCGTATCCTGGCCGCGCAGGGTGGTGACGAGCGCCTGGCAACCGTCGCGGTCGAGAAGGGCGCCCCGGCGAAATACGTCGATGTAGATCTCGCGCCTACCGTCGTCGTATTTGACCACGAAGTGGCCCGGCAGCCCAACGCCGTAGAACGGCAGGCCGAGCCTGCGGGCGACTTCAAGGTAGACCACCGCGAGCGAAATCGGAATTCCGGTGCGGCGGTCGATCACGTCGTTGAGGAAGCTGTTGCGTTGGTTGTAGTAGTCGTCCTTGTTACCCGCAAAACCCAATCCCTCGAAGAAATATCGGTTCAGGTCGTCGATGACACGCTCCGGCTCGTAGCCCGACTCCGGCGGCGCGGGCGCATCCTTCGCGAACTGATCGAATTTCTTTAGATAGGAATCGACATCGAGGGCGGGGTACTCGAAGCGGGCTAACACGAGCGCCGCGCGCCCGAGGTCCAC
>JAKZVK010000290.1:0-2726 GCA_047516085.1 Bryobacterales bacterium | reverse complement strand
GCGCAGCAGACGCATTCGCTGGTACGCCCCGCGGGCTCAGGCGGTGGAGGCGCCGACCTTGGTCGCCCTACGGGCTCCCGCGGCGGCGCCTCCACCGCCAACCCGCAGCCCCAGCAGCCCTCGCAGCCCCCATCACCGGGGACGGAGGGTGGAAACGATGTCTTGTGAACACCTGGAAACGATGTCTGGGTACTTGACAGCATGCCGTGCCCCTACATTGCCACTAGTAGCCCAGGTAGACGGTCTTGTAGTCCATATAAAAGTCTAGCGCCGCAGGGCCCTGTTCCTTGGGCCCGAAGCTCGAATCCTTCGTGCCACCGAAGGGCAACTGGTACTCGACGCCCGCGCTTGGCAGGTTGACCGTCACCAGCCCCGCTTCGATCTGTTGCACGTACTCGTGGATCCGTGACACGTTCTGCGTCTGGATCGACGCCGACAACCCGAACTCGACATTGTTCGCGATGCGCATGGCGTCGTCGAAATCCTTCGCGCGCATCACCGCCAGCACGGGCCCGAAGATCTCCTCGGTGGCAATGGTCATCTCTTTGGTGACGCCCGTGAACACGGTCGGCTCGCAGAAGTAGCCCTTGTCGTAGTCACCGCCCGTGAGGCGGTTGCCCCCACATTCGAGGGTGGCGCCCTCTTTCTTGCCGATCTCGATGTAGCGCATATTCGTGTCGAGCTGCGCCTCGTCGATGGCCGGTCCGATCTGGATGCCCGCCTGCAGGCCGTCGCCCACCTTGAGGGCCTTGGTCGCCTCGACCAAGGCTGCGACGAACTGATCGTAGATGCCCTCCTCGACGATGACGCGACTGGTGGCCGTGCACTTCTGCCCCGTCGAAAAGAACGCCGCGTTGACGGTGTTGGCGACGGCCTTGCCGAGGTCGGCGTCGTCGAGCACGATGGTCGGGTTCTTGCCGCCCATCTCGAGTTGAATGCGCAGCCGGCGTCGCGAAGCCTGCTCGTGCAGCCAGTTGCCCGTTTGGCAGGAGCCGGTGAACGAGATCGCCTTAAGCGGCTCGGCATTTACCAAGGCCTCGCCCAACTCGCTTCCGGAGCCGGCCACGAAGTTGACGACGCCCTTAGGGACACCCGCCTCGTGGCACGCCTCGAAGATCTTCCAAGCGCTCAGCGGCGCCGCCGACGCGGGCTTGAGGATGACCGTGTTGCCTGCCAGGATCGCCGGCGCCAGCTTCCATCCTGGGATAGCGCTCGGAAAGTTCCACGGCGTGATCAGGCCGACCACGCCAAGGGCCTTGCGGATCGCATACATGAAGACGCGGTCACGCTCCGACGGCACCATGAAGCCCGGTATGCGCGAGCCCTCGCTGCCGAAGTAGCGAAAGATGTTGATCGTGCGCATCGTTTCGCCCTTGGCCTCGGGAAGCGTCTTGCCTTCCTCGCGCGTCATCAGCTCGCCCAGCTCATCGAGGCGGCTTTCGAGAATTTCGGCCACCTTGAAAAGCAGCTTGCCGCGCGCGGGGCCGGGCATCCCCGACCAGCCGGCGAACGCCTCCTGGGCCGCCGTGGCGGCGGCGGCGATGTCTTCCGGCGTGCCGCGGGGACAGATTCCGACGATCTCGTCAGTGTTCGCCGGGTTGCGCACCTCGAACGAATCGTCGGCGGTGATCCACTCACCGTTGATGTAGTTGGCGAAGCTTTCCGCTTGGCTCATAGCTGCTCTCCAATCAAAATTCTTGGTTTGACACAGGCGTCCCAGCGGGCCAAAACGGCAGGGGACCGTCGGCTCTCTCGGGGCGGCCAGTTAGATATTGAGGACCGGCTCTCTCGACGATGCAGGATCCATCGTACGCAACCGCGCCTTAAGGTCTTTCAACTCGCGCTGCAAAGCGCTGATCTGCACCGAGTGCATGAGCAGGGCAATGAGCAAGATGCCGAGGATCCCAATCTGCATGAAGGAGTTCATGTTTCGCCCTCCCAACGATCGGAGCCGCAGGCCGGGCGAGTCTTCGCTCGAGCCCGTGTCAAGCCTCCCATGATCGCATGTTTGGCGATTGCGTGACCAGGGTGATTGGTGGCTTGGATCTTCCCCGCGCTATTGCCGAGGGATGCGAGCGGAGCCTCACGCGACGTTCGCGGATAGAACGAGTTGACCAAGCAGCTGCCGGCTTGAGCTGAGCCGGGTTAGCGTCCGCTGGCGGGCGCTAGCCGGCGAGACTAGCAGGCGGGCTTGGTGTCGCCTCTTGCGCGGGAGCCTCCGGAGCGGCCTTCGGCTCCGGCGGCGGCTCCTTTTGCACGGGAGCCTCCGGGGTGGCCGTCTGCTCCGGCGGTGGCGCCTCTTGCGCGGGAGCCTGCGGGGTGGCCTTCTGCTCCCGTGGTGGTTCCTTCTGACGCTTCTTGGGGCCGATGATAACGTGCATCTGGCGGCCTTCGAGCCTCGGATGGCCCTCCACCTCGCCCAGATCCGCCACGTCTTTGGCTAGATTCGCAAGGAGCTTGCGTCCCAGGTCGGAGTGCGTGATCTCACGTCCTCGGAAGAACACAACCGCCTTGACCTTGTTGCCTTCCTCAAGGAACCGGACTGCATGGTTCTTCTTGAAGTTGTAGTCGTGCTGGTCGGTGTTGGGACGGAACTTGACTTCCTTGACCTCGATACGGTGCTGCTTCTTCTTGGCCTCGTTCTTCTTCTTCTTCTCGATGTAGGTGTACTCGCCGTAGTCCATCACCTTGGCCACGGGCGGGTTTGCGGTAGGGGACACGAGCAC
>JAKZVK010000289.1:0-8322 GCA_047516085.1 Bryobacterales bacterium | reverse complement strand
GTGCGGATGGCTTGCGAGGAACTCGCGGAGTTCTTCCCCGAGGCCGGGCGAGCGCGGCTGGTTCGGTCGCACGTCATCAAGGAGGTCCGGGCAACCTTCTCCGCGCGCCCCGGCATGCAGCGCTCGCGGCCGGGCGCGGCCACGAAGTACCACAACGTCTTTCTCGCGGGCGACTGGACCGACACGGGGTGGCCCCCCACGATGGAAGGGGCTGTTCGAAGCGGGTACAAAGCCGCGGAAGAGATCACGAAAGCGGCGGGCCGGCCGCGGGCGTTTCTGGTGCCGTAGCGATCTGGGCGGGCAGCAACCTTACTTCGGGTGCACCACGGCGAAGCCGTCCCACTTGGGCTCTTCGCAGTGACCGCTGAGCGCGGGCCGGGCCTTCTGGTGGTCGTCGGACTTGACCCAATCCATGCGCTGTTCCTCTGTGTTGAAGGAAAGCCGCACCGTGTAGTCGCGGGTGCCGGGCTTACGCATCAACAGAGCGTTGCGGAAGCCCTTCTGTCGGCTGACGGCGGGGTAGAAGACCTCCTTGAAGGTCTTCTCGACCTGCGCTTCGTGGCCGGCCTTGGCGGTCAGCCAGATATGCAACTCCATCGGGCCGTCGATGTCGAAGTCACGTTCGGCGAAGGCCGGGATCGACACGGCAAGAACAAAGAACGCAAGCGCGAGTTTCTTCATGAGACCCTCCATCGAGTTGTTGCGCGACTCCACAAGCTGGACAGCTCGCAATTCTTTCGCGGGCGGGAACGCAAGCACGCGTATCGTGCCGCCGCGCGGACCTGAGTCCCGATGAATCGAGACTCGGCAAGGCTGGAGCCTTACGCCACAACGCAGCTACGGAATTCGATTATACTCGCCGGCCGTGTGCCACTCCGGAAAGCCGAGCCCGTCGCGGTCGTAGACGACCTTGCCGTCGCGCACGGTGAGGATCGCCTCCAGCTTCCTTGTAGCGACCATACGCATCTCGCGGGTGTCGTTTAGTCCAAACACGCCGTGGCGGATCGCGAAAACGGCAACGTCCGCCGTCCGTCCCTCGCCGAGCGTACCGATCTGGGGGAACTTGCCAATGGCCCGCGCCGGACGGACGGTGGATTTTTCGATGGCTTCCTCGAAGCTCATCCCGAGATTCATGAACTTCGAGATGACGTTGGGCATGGCGGGCTTGGTCTTCAGGATGCTTCGGCGATGCAGGTCGCTGCTCAGTGTATCCGGCGGGAAGCCGTCTTTCATCGAGTCGGCCGCAACCGGAAAGATGAACGCGCCTGCTCCGTGACCCACGTCGAAGAGAACACCGCGCCGCCGCGCTTCCCATATCCACGGCTGGACCTTCCGCGTTGTCCGGTTGACTAGCTCGAGCTGGCGGTCGCTGTGCATGTGCGTGTGGATGTCACCGGGCCTTAGGATCTCGAGCAACTTAGTCCGTGTGTCACGCGCCTGGTGGGTCAGTACCTGCATGTCGACGATCACGGGCTTATCGGTCATTTCGCCGGCCTCGACGGCGCGTTCCAGCGGGAGATACCCTTTGCGGCCAAAGTGGGCCGTCTTGATCCCGACGATCAAGTCGGGATACTGTTTCATCTTCTCCGCCGTCTTGGCGGCATCCATGTCGGTGACGTCGTTTTCCGCCCTGCCGCCCACCATGCCCTCACCCACGATGTTGATGAAGGCGTAGACGCGCGTCTTGGTGCGGTCGATCACCGTCGCCTTGAACTCGTCGAATGTACGCCAGCCGGACCCGCCGCAGTCGACCACTGTGGTCGTACCTTGAGTCAGATGCGTGTCGTCGGGCCAGATCCAGCCCTGGTAGCCGAAGACATGCGTGTGGATGTCCACCAGGCCCGGGGTGACGTAGTAGCCGCCGACCTTGATGGTCTTCTTGGCTTGGCCGGTGGGTATATCGGGGGCGACCTTGGCAATCTTGCTTTCTCGGACCGCGATGTCGACCACCCGGTCGATCTTGTTTGCCGGGTCGAGGACGTGACCGCCTTTGAGGAGCAGGTCGTATTGCTGCGCCGCCGCCGGCACTACGGTCAGCAGGAGGGCGAGCGGAACGGAGAGCAACAGAACACGGGCCCCGAGCCGCGACTGCATGTGAGGCAAGGCGGCCGACAACGACACGAACTTCATCTCTAGCGGAAGTTGCTGTAGGGGCCGGCGGTGCTCCACTCGGGCATGCTGATGCCATCCTCGTCCCAGACGATGGCGCCCTTGCGAATCGTCATGGCGCAACGAATCTTCTTGTCGGCGGTGAGCTTGCCGTGGCCCGAGTCGAGGAACGCGAACTTGCCGCGCTCGATCTTGAGCACGGCGATGTCGGCGGTCGAGCCCTCGTCGAGCGTGCCGAGGTCGGTGCGGCGGATCGCCTTCGCCGGATTCACGGTGGTGCGCTCAATGACCTGTTCGAAGGTCATGCCGATGTTGAGGAACTTTGACATGACGTTGTTCAGGTGCGCGCGCGGCAGCATGATGGAGTTCTTGTGGATGTCGGTTGAGATCGTATCCGGCAGGAAGCCCTGCTTGATCGCCGGGACGGCGATGCGAAACCAGAAGCTGCCCGAGCCATGGCCGACGTCGAACAGAACTCCGCGCTCCCGGGCCTTCCACATGTAGTCCTGCACCTTCTTGTTCTCGTCGAGTTGCGGCGTGAGACGGCCGTAGAAGTGCGTGTGGATGTTGCCCGGCTTCATGTGCTCGAGGATCAGCTCCTTGTAGCCTCGGCCGGGCTTGGGATGGAAGTCGACCATGAGGACGCTGTTGCTCTGTTCGGCGGCTTCGACGGCGCGGTCGATCGCCACCCAGTCGGCGGGTTGGTAGTGCGCGGTCTTGATCCCGACGATAGTGTCGGGCTGTTTTTTGACCATGGCGACCGCGGCGGCAACGTCCATCTGGTTGACGTCGTTCTCGACGTCTTTGCCGTACATGCCGGCGCCGACGATATTCAGAAACGCGAGTAGCCTCACTTTGGCCTTGTCGATGGTCTCTTCCTTGAACTTCTCGAACCCTTTGTGGCCCGAGCTGCCGGCGTCGACGGCGGTCGTAACGCCGTAGCGCAGCGTGGTGTGATCGGGATTGAGATTCAACCACGCGCCGCGCTGGTCGAGGTGCGCATGGATATCAATCAGGCCCGGTGTGACGTAGTATTCGCTCAGGTCGACGGTTTTCTTGGCGCGCGAGGCGGGAAGACCTTTGCCGACCTTGTGAATCTTCTGGCCGATGATGGCGATGTCGAAGCGCCCGTTGCGGTTGTTCTTAAGATCGATGACGTGGCCGTTCTTGAGCAGCACGTCGTAGATGACGGTGTCGTCGCTGGCGGGGGCGTCGGTTGTTTGCGCGGCTAGCGGCAGCAGAACCAGGACGATCAGCGACGGGAGGAGCAGGGTGTAAAGTTTGAAGGATCGCATTTGAGTTTTGAATCCGTTGGGAAGCGCGGTTAGGCAGGCACGGCATGCCGTGCGGTGACAGAAACGCTAGGGGATCTTCTTGTAATCTCCAGCGGTGTCCCACTCAGGGAAGCCCAGCCCCTTCTCGTCAAACACCAACTCCCCCGCACGCACGGTGAGCACAGCCCGCAGTCTCTTGTCGGCCAGGCGCTTCTTCCTCCAGGCGTCGGAGTAGGCGAAGATGCCATCTTCCAATTCGAAGACGGCGATGTCGGCCGCCTTGCCCTCGCCGAGCGTTCCCAGCTCAGGGAACTTGTTGATCACCTGGGCCGGACGCGCGGTCGAGCGAAAAATCGCCTCTTCGAGCGACATGCCGAGCACCAACATCTTCGAGATGCAATTCGGCATGTCGGACCTTGTCGAGAAGATGCTCGAGTTGTGCAAGTCGGTGCTGATGGTGTCGGGATAGAAGCCTTGCGCCATAGCCTTCGCCGCCGCGGGCCAGACAAAACTGCCGTTGCCGTGGCCGAGGTCGAACAGCCGCCCTTTCTCGCGCGCTTCATGCATGTAGGGCTGCACCTTGCCGCTGAAGCGGTCGACGATCTCGAGGTGACGATCGTTGAACATGTGCGTGTGGATGTCACCCGGGCGGAAATACTTGAGCAGCTTGGTCCGCGTGTCGCGGTCGTTGCTGGTGAGGATGCTGTTGTCGACGATCATCGGCACGCCGGCGATGTTGCCCGCCTTGACCGCTTGCTCAAGGTTGAAGTAGTCGCGGCGGCCGTAGTGGGCGCATTTGATCCCGACGATCAGGCCGGGATACTGCTTGATCTTGGCGGCTAGCTTGTCGGCGTCCATGTCGTCGATGTCGCTTTCGGTGCCCACCATTCCCGCGCCGACGACGTTGATGAAGGCCAGCACGCGGGTCTTCGAGCGGTCGACGACCGTCTCCTTGAACGTCTCGAACGTGCGCCAGCCTGAGCCGCCGCAGTCGACGACGGTGGTGGTGCCGGTCAGAAGTTGCGTGTCATCGGGCCAGAGCGAACCGCCGTATCCGAAGACATGGGCATGGAGGTCGATCAGCCCCGGCGTCACGTAGAAGCCGGTGGCATCGATCGTCTTCTTGGCTTGGTCCGCGGGGATGTCGCGCGCGACCTTGGCGATGGTCTCGCCGGCGACCGCGACATCCATCACGCCGTTGATCTCGCTGGCGCGGTCGATCACGTGGCCGTTCTTGATCAGCAGGTCGTATTGCTGGGCAACCGCGGGGGCGGCAAGGAGATGTAAGCTGCTTCCCGCCAGCAAGACGGCCAGGGCCGCGAACGCCGCGCGCGTAGACAGGTTCATGGCATTCATGGAAGTGCGGTTCACGGCCTATACGATACTACAAACCGTTCGTAAACCGGCTCGGCCGCGAGCGGTGCGTCGGGCGCAGGCTTCGTACGCCGAACGAGTGAAGGAGGCTCCAAACCCTCTGATACAATGATCCTGGCGGCACTCCAATACCTCGTATGGCCAACGCTTCCAAAGTTCAAGTGGACTCTTTTGTCACGCAGTGCAACGGGCAGATGGTCCCGATCAATAACGCGTTCAGCTACTTCGCGGCGATGCCCGTGGAAGAGGCCGACCTGCGGCAATGGCTCTACGAGCCCGTCGCGTCGGTCCCACCGAACGTAGGCGACGTGCTGCCGAAGCTGCGTATCATTCTAGTCCCGTATCTCGAGGCGGCCCCGGCGTCGTCGCCGAACGGAAAGGACCCCAAGGGATCGAGCGCCACGGCCAAGGCTCGCAAGAAATCCGAGTCGCCCAAGTTGGTTTCGTTTCGCCGCCCGGCGGGACCGCGCCGGCTCGTGTCGCACTACACCGACCACGAAGGACAGACTTTTCTTTTTCTCGCCGTGAAGGATCAGGACATCGCCGACTACCACTACACTTTCTTCAACAGCCTGGCGGCCCTCATCAGCCGGCGAATGACCTCCAAGAGGCGAGAGCGCTTCAATAAGGTGGTTCGAGACGAGCTTCTCGACCAAAGCCATGGCGAGGTGGACGAGTCGAGCTGGAGCTTGAAGGAAGAGGTGCTGCGCCAGCACGCTGATCCGAAGCGCAACTCGAAGGTCGTCACGGAATACTTCCAGCAGGCGCTCGAGGATACGCTGACCCTCTACTTCCACGGCCTCTGTTGCGATATCGATATCGATGCCGGTCCGCGGCAACTCTCGAGCCGCAACCTGCGGCGCCGGCTGCTGCTGCTTCGCGAGATACTGCCGCCCCCGAGCGGTTTCGCGTTGTTTCCCGAAGAGCTGTGACGCCGGGGCTTTGCAAATCTCCATCGCCGTGCAAGCCGCTTCCGAGACTGACCCCCGGCCGCTCGAAGGGCCGATCGACACCGAAGAAGAACTCGAAGAGCGGCTCTCACGCCCGACCGAGGCCGATGTGGCTGGTATGGCCGCACTCGAGGGAGACCTCCTCATCGTCGGCGTCTCGGGCAAGATGGGGCCGAGCTTGGCTCGGCTGGCGAAGAGGGCTTGCGAGCAGGCGGGAATCGAAAAGAAGATCCTCGGCGTCGCCCGCTTCTCGCAGCCCGGCGCGCGCGAGTTCTTCGAGACGCACGGCATCGAGACGCGGGTTTGCGATCTGCTCGACCGAGCTGATTTGGCGAACCTCCCCGACTACCCCAATGTTCTCTTCATGGCGGGCCAGAAGTTTGGGACCAGCGGCAATCAGCCGTTGACCTGGGCCACCAACACGTACCTGCCCGCGCTGGTGGCCGAACGTTTCCGTGATTCGCGGCTCGTGGCTTTCTCGACCGGCAACGTCTACCCGCTGACCGCGGCGGCGGCGGGTGGGCCGCGCGAGGGCGATGCGACCGGACCGGTGGGCGAGTATGCCCAGTCGGCGCTGGGACGCGAGCGGATGTTCGAGTACTTGTCGGCAAAGCACAGGACGCCCGTTTCGATCTTGCGCCTGAACTACGCGATCGACTTGCGCTACGGCGTGCTGCGCGACGTTGCGGAAAAGGTCTTCGCGCGCCGGCCGGTCGATCTCGCGATGGGTCACGCGAATGTGATCTGGCAGCGCGACGCCAATTCGGTGGCGTTGCGGGCGTTCGCGCACTGCGCGTCGCCGCCGTTCGTCCTCAACCTGACCGGCGCGGAAATGGTGTCGGTGCGCTCGCTCGCCGAGCAGTTTGGGAAGATCTGGGGCGTGGAGCCAGTGTTCGATGGCACGGAAAGCGAGACGGCGCTGCTGAGTGATGCGTCACGGTGCCAGGAGATGTTCGGTCCGGCCGAGGTTTCGCTCGACGAGATGGTCGCCTGGACCGCTCACTGGGTTGGGCGCGGCGGGCGGGGCCTCGGAAAGCCCACCCACTTTGAAAGCCGTAGCGGTGACTTCTGAGCCGGCGAATCCCAAGGAAACGATGCATCTGAATACGGCGCCGCTGCCTCCGCGAGGCATACTCCGGCGATTGCGCGAAGGGGTGGTGATTCCCGCGCATCCGCTGGCCTTGACCCGCGAGCGCAAGCTCGATGAGCGGCGGCAGCGCGCGCTGACGCGCTACTACCACGCCGCCGGCGCGGGCGGCGTCGCGGTGGGCGTTCACACCACGCAGTTTGAGATTCGCGACCCCAAGATCGGCCTGTTTCGGCCGGTGCTCGAGCTCGCGGCGGAGACGCTCGACGCCACGGAGCCCAAGCGGGGCCCGCGGATGATTCGGGTCGCGGGCATTTGCGGCCCGACCCAGCAAGCCGTCAAAGAGTCCGAAACCGCCGTGGACCTGGGTTACCACGCGGGCCTGCTCAGCTTGGGGGCGCTCGCCGAAGCTTCGGTTGCCAAGCTGCTGGATCACGCCAAGGCGGTGGCAGAGGTGATTCCGGTCGTCGGCTTCTACTTGCAGCCATCCGTCGGCGGGCGCATCCTACCGTTCGACTTCTGGCGGCAGTTCGTGGAGATCGACAACGTGGTGGCGATCAAGATCGCGCCGTTCAACCGCTATCAAACTCTGGACGTCGTTCGCGCCGTCATGGAGGCACGCCGGACTCGGGCGATTGCTCTGTACACCGGCAACGACGACACAATCATCAGCGACCTGCTGACGACTTTCCGCTTCTCACAGCACAAGAACGCCCCCGGCGCGCGCATCGTCGGCGGCTTGCTGGGGCACTGGGCCTTTTGGACACGCCGCGCGGTGACGCAGCTCGACGAGTGCCGGCGGATCACCGTCGAGCAGAAGCTGCCGATCCCTCAGAGCATGCTGACCCTCGCCGCTCAGGTAACGGACGCGAACGCGGCGGCCTTCGATCCGCAGCACTTGTTCGCGGGCTGCATTTCGGGCATTAACGAGATCCTGCACCGGCAAGGCCTGCTGGCGGGGCGCTGGTGCTTGAACCCGAAGGAGTCACTGTCACCGGGACAGATGGCGGAGATCGATCGGGTCTACGCCGCCTACCCTCATCTCCATGACGATGGGTTTGTGGCGCACCATCTGGACTCGTGGCTCCGGTAGCACCTACCGAGTGAGATTCTTGCCAGTCACAGCGGAAACTTTCAGAGGCCCGGACAGAGGCGCGGGCGTGAACCCGCGCGCTGCCTCGAGGCCCCACCGCGGTCCGGTCCGCCATGGCCGCAGTCACTGGCGTGTCGGGCTTTGATTCTCCATGGCGACACGGCTCTATTTCATCGTCGGCGATTTGCTCTCGAATACCCTGCTCGGCGCTATCGTCGGCGTCGCCTGCGCTGCGATCTTCGGGGAAGCGTGGCCGATGATTCCGGCCATGTTGCTCGGCATGGTATTGGGGATGGTGATCGCCGTGCCGGTTCAACTGGTCTGCCACCTCTTCTTCGGCGCCTTCGAGGTGATGCTGCCCATGATGCTCACCGCCATGGCCGCCGGAATGGTGGTTTCGATGGCGGCCTCGATGAGCCGCCTGAGCCTGCAGGG
>JAKZVK010000288.1:0-3769 GCA_047516085.1 Bryobacterales bacterium | reverse complement strand
GAATCCTGGTGCGGTCACGGCGCGGCCGATCTCGGTCTTGATCTGGCGGACCACGTCGATGCGGTTGCGGTCGGGCGCTCGCATCGCGTCTTTCAACTCGTCGTGTAACGCATCCCTGATGCTCATGTCGCTTCCCTCTCTACCGCGTACGGCCCGATTCCGTCGGCGATTGCAAGAGGATATCGATGACGGCGCCATCCTCGTCTTCAGCCAGCCGATGCAGTTCGGCTATGCGACGGCGAATAGCGAACCTGGGAGGCAATCGGTGTCCGACCGGGAGAGCTGACGCGGGACGGCATCACCGTTCGGAGCGAGACCGCCGCGTCAGCCAGGGGTCAGTCGCGCAACGCGAAAGTCGACAGGGAGCTCCCGGCGATGGCGGCGACATACTGCTTGTCATCCACCTCGTAGCTTATCGGACCATTGACGAGCTGGCCGCCGAGACTGGCCTTCCAGAGCAGCCGTCCGGTCCGGGCATCCAGCGCCTGAAAATACCCTGACCGCGCGCCGGTAAACAGCAGGTCTGTGGCCGTCGTCAGAATCCCGCTACTGATGACGTCGGTCAGCCTGTACCTCCAGCGCTCCTCGCCTGTCAGCGCATCAAGCGCCAAGACAGCCCCGTTTCCGACAGCGTCCGTCCAGCTGTTGATCGGGCCGCGCGTCAGTCCCGGAACGGGCGGGGGCGCGTCCGGGTCGCGACGACGAGACGTGTCGGTGCCCACGAACCGCTGACCTGCGACATAGTCTTGCGGGGCGCCCGCGAAGATCGTCGAGTAGTTCTCCCAGGCCGAGATATAGAAGAGTTCGGTGCGCGGACTGTAGGAGGGCGAATACCAGTTCGTCGCGCCCTGGACGCCCGGATAGGTCGGCGCCCCTGGTGGCTGCGGCGTCTCGATCGGCCGGCCACTATCATCGAGCCCCTCGGCCCAGTTGAGCTGGATGAACGCCCGGCCGGTCAGAAACCGTCCCGTCTCCCGGTTGAGCACGTAGAAGAACCCGTTGCGATTGGCCCACAGCATCACCTTGAACTCGGTGTTGTTTCGTTCGATATCCGCCAGGACCGGAATCTGCACCGCGTCGTAGTCATATGGGTCGTCCGGGGTGAACTGGAAATGCCAGCGCAGCTCACCCGTATCGGCATCGAGCGCCACCACCGAGTTCGTGTACAGATTGTCGCCCGGGCGTTGTTCCCGGTAGAAATCCGGCCCCGGATTGCCCACCCCCCAATACGTCAGGTTGAGCTCCGGGTCATACGACCCGGTGAGCCAGACCGAGCCGCCGCCGTGTTTCCAGGCCTCCGGATCGCAGTAGGTGGTGGGATTTGGCGGGCACGGCTCCCACGTTTCGTGGCCCGCTTCGCCAGGTCCGGGAATCGTGTGGAAGCGCCATGCCTCCTCGCCGGTGGCCGCGTCGAACGCGGCGATAAAGCCGCGAACACCGCGGTCCCCGCCGGCGGTGCCGATGATCACTTTGTCTTTGACAGCCAGCGGCGCCAGGGTGAACGAATACGCCGCCTCCATGTCCGCCTCCGCCACCTCGACGTTCCACAGCTCACTGCCCGTCGTCGCATCGATCGCCACGACGCGGGCGTCAAGCGTCGCCATGAACAGTTTGTCATCCAGGATCGCCACGCCGCGGTTGTTCGACCCGCAGCAGGCCCGCTGATCGGGGGGGGTCGGGTAGCGGTAGATCCAAAAGACCCGCCCCGTCCGCGCATCGAGCGCGACGATGTCGTTGGGCCGCTGCGTGAGGTACATGATGCCGTCGACCACCAACGGCGTCGCCTGCCAGGGTCCGAACACCCTGTTCTGGAACACCCACTGCAGCTCGAGCTCGCCGACATTCGCCGGGGTGATCTGACTCAGCGTGGTGTAGCGCTGGCTGAAGTAGCCGCCCGAGTAGGTCAACCAGTTCGCCGGCTCGCTCACGGCGTCGCGCAGACGTGCGAACGGCACCTGGGCGGACAGCCCGTCGAACACCACTCCGCACAGAATCACCGCCAGCACGATTCGCCGAACCAATACGGTTGGTGTCATGGTCTAGGTCAGCCTTTCAGCGAAACGAGATGTGCCACAGGTCAGCCAGACTAGCCGACTCATATCTTTGGCTTCTCGCGAACGCCCCAATCATAGACCCAAGGCGCGCTACCGACCTGTTCAAGGGCTTCGTGACGAGGACGGAAAGCTAAAGGGCCGAGCGGTGCACGCTCGGCCCTTTTCTTACGCGGCTCGGTGGTCAGCGCACGCTACGGGATGACCCGTCCGTCCGCGCCCACCGTGAACGCGAGGCCCGGTTCAGTGCCGGTGCCGGGTGTGGGTACGACCTCGACGAGCCGGACCTCGTTAGCAAAGACGTTCCTCGTCGCAGATCTCGGCTACTTCGACCACGAGACCTGTAGACTCGAGCCCATCGAGAATCCGTTTAGCCCGAAAGTGTTACCGATGTCTTCGGAATAATCTGCAATCCATGTCTCCGGTATGGACCCCCAGTTAGACTGGCGTCCCCAACGGGACCGAACCGCCTGCAAACTCCTATCGACCGGTGGTTTCCCGCAGATCAGCCGCGCCGCGCGGCGTGACCACGCCGCTTTGACGCGCTGACCGGGAAATTCAGCTCGTCAGAAACCCTTGTTTCTGCGACTCCAGTTTGCGAGGGCGAAGACTGCGTCAATCCGGCAAGTGGCTGGGGGGACTACTTCCCTATGTTTACGCCGTTGCGTTTACCTTTCCCTGGCCGACGATTTGGTCGTCAGTAGGAGACAGACCTCGATTCTGTTTGACATGGCTCACAGTTCTTCGAGGTCGATCCTGCGGAACTCCAGCAATCCGAGTTCGCCCTGAATCCCAACATGTCCGGTCAGGTTCTTGATGCTGGTCGCCGTCGTGATCAGTGTGCCG
Organism: Bryobacterales bacterium; assembly: GCA_047516085.1. Classification (GTDB taxonomy): domain Bacteria; phylum Acidobacteriota; class Terriglobia; order Bryobacterales; family UBA6623; genus JAKZVK01. The sequence continues at coordinate 872 of JAKZVK010000288.1, read as the reverse complement.
TTCAACCGAACCGACAGATTCTCACCCTCGGCTGTGATTTCGTACGTTTGCCACTCACCGGTGGGGTTGTAGGCCTCTTGCAACGCTTCGATATCAAACTCGTGATCGAAGGGAGGTGCACCATATGGAATCATGTTGCCGAGTGGAGTATCGCCGGTGACGATGTCCATGCACTGAATCTGATAGCCGTTGTTCGGCCAGCCCCGCTCGTCGTCATTACTCGTTGGACCAGTTCGGACGAAGATCCCACTATTGGCCTCTTCTTCTAAAAAGCGAAACTCCATAGTCAGGACGAAATCACCAAACGTTTCGCTGGAACGCAGCCAACCTGTTCCACGGTTTATCTTGAGGACGCCATCCTGCACAGAGAACTGCCCGTCGTTGACGATGTCCCAACCGTCCAGATTCTGACCGTTGAAGAGTTGTATCGCCGAGGTAGCAGTGCTGGCCTCGTCGGTGTTCGCTGGCGGGGCAGCCGTCGGTGCTGCCGGCTCGCCGGTGTCCGCAGGCTGACAGCTGCTCAGCAGTACGCAGCCAAGTAAGACGGTTAGCGCGGCTACTCTCATATCTTCCTCCGTTTCGGTTCGCTACCCTTGGCCTGCTTGGGACTCGTAAGGGCAGTACGTTGCATTCTCGTCGATAGCGCAGTCGGACTGGGCTATGCCGCAGGTTTACACGAGTCTTGCCGTTGTGGCCAGCCGTAGGGACTCCGGCGACCCCGCGCTCTTTCGCTGAAGAATCGGTGAGCTTCGACCATGCGTTCGCCATTGTAGCCCACAGTATCGTGGTCCACGGGTGGCTCTGCCAACGGTTTGGTCCGGTCTACGCCCGCAGGCTTCGGTGCCGGCGTGGTCGGCTGGGCGACACGTGGC
>JAKZVK010000287.1:0-2833 GCA_047516085.1 Bryobacterales bacterium | reverse complement strand
CCGGTTGCCGTCCATCCGTTGGCGCCGTTTTCGGCGTCGTCGAAGAACAGCGTATCGGTTGCGACGGGGGGCGTTCCGCCGCAGACCTCGGGGAGATCGTCGGCCTCGAACACGCTGAGCCCGGTGTCGTTGGGCTGTCCGGATTGAATCGGATTCAGGGCGGCCGAAGCGCCAAAACCACGGGACGCGAAGACGGTCCACACCGCGCAGGCATCCGCCCCGCCCACACCCTGGGCCTGGGCGGCCTGGACGATCGCGTCGCGCGCGTCAAGCATCGATGGGCGAGATGGGGTCAGCTTGAGAGCCGTCGTTACAACTTGCTCGAAGTCCTCCCTACCGAGGCCCGAGCGCAGGTCCCAAAGCACCGTGGCCCACAGTTCACCGTCACGATGGATGTGCGGGATGCGTAGCAGCCGGCCCGTGCCGGGGATCACTTTGAGGAACAACGTTCCAAAGTCTCCGAAGCGGTAGGGGCTGTTGTCATAGGCGACCGTTCGCATGCCGGTGGCGGGGTTGGCGAACACATACTCGCCGAAGACCGGATCGCCGGTAAACGAGGCTGCGTAGGCGTCGCTCCAGCCCTCACTCATCGCGCCGCTATGCCACAGGAACAGGCCCGTCGTGCTGTTGGGTCCGCCGATGAGCCGCGTGGTCAAGCCGTGAACATACTCGTGTACGATGATGTCGCCATCGAAGGCGGAGTCACGTTGATTCCACGTAAATAGCCCCAACTCCAGCCGGGGCGCTATGCCGTCGGGAGGGGTCGTGAAGAAAGCGTTGTTGCTTACCGCGCCGTCCTGCACGTGAACCCATACGCGGTCACCCCCGGAACCCCCTCGGCCAAAGTTGTCGGCCTGGAAGTTGCCCGACGGCTCATCGAATCCAAGCGCATAAAGCCAGTCGTGGACGGCGTTGGTCCAGTAGAAGGCATTGGTGAGAGCGGCTTGGCGATCGGGGACGGGATTGCCCGTCAGGAAATAGGTGTCGTTGAAGGCGAAATTGAAATCCGCGTTAACGGCAACGGCGCGGGAATCGCAGACGTTGTTGGCATCGACGTCGAGACAGACGTCCGCGTTGTTGCCCAGGGTTTCGTCACCATCGACCCAGCAGCGTTTGGCCAGAGGGCCCGCCCAGAACTGGGACGGATAGATCAGCGCAGGACAGTCGCCGCCCGGTGCGGGCCATCCGGTGAGCGGCTGTGTCGTCGGCGCGCCCTGGCCGGGGTGCGCGTGGTCGCCGGCACGGAAGACCAGGCCCTGAGGCTCAACTTGACGGGCGAGGTTGCGGCTGAATAGGATGTCCCCGCGGTTGGCGTCAACAACGACCCAGTAGGCATTCTCGGGGAGGACGTGTAGATAGATCTGCCAAGCCAGCACGGTCTGCTCGCCAACGGGAAACCAGACCAGGTTCGCTACAGCCGGGCTCAACAACGAGGGGGCCTGGTAGGTGACTCGCCGCATCGAGGTCGAGAGAGGGCCAGCCCCGGCTTCACTGATCGTCAGATCGAGCTGTGTTGCTGGCGATATTCTCTTCGCGGCGGCCTCGATGGCGGCGCGGGCTCCAAGGGCCGTGGCTAGGGAGCCGGGCGCGGTGACGGTGGGAGGCTGATTGGCCCGCCAGACACGGCCCTCGGCGTCTACGTGGACGCGTACGGGCGAGTCGAAGAACGGAATGCCGGCATAGGTTGGATCGAAGACGAGATGGGTAAGCTTGGCTCGCTTGGATTCGAAGCGGGCCGCCAACGGCAGATCCAAGCCCGAGACGGTTTTGGTCGGCCTGCCCCGGCCCAGGAAATCTCGCGCGATGGTTTCAGGGTCCCCGGCCCTAGCGGCGGTCAGCGGGCCTCGGAGGCTGTAGTGCGGGCGCATCTGTGCGGAAACCGCTAGAGCTTTTTCACCTGCCTTGGATGGGGCCTCCCGGTTGTCAGACGAGCGACCCCAGGGAACCGCGACGCGCGAATCGTAGGAATCGTAGTCGGGTGGCCGGGGCACAGGGCCCTGGGCGCCAACCTCTCCCCCGAACGCAAGAGTGCACATCAGCCCCCATAGCCAACTCCGGCAACGCATCATTGCTATTTACCTTCTCGACTTGTTGTGGGCGGTCCTAGCCTCGATTTCGACCACCTGACGGCCCCAAGTCATTCGGAGCGTTCCGCTTGCTAGGGCTCGCGATCTCCGCCACCGACCAGGCGCACGGGGGGTGTAGGGTCTCATGTTGTCGTTGACCTCGACGTTGTTTTTGCGCTGTTGGGCGGCGATTACCTCCCCAGTACCTCCGTTGCCAGGCGGCTCGGAACGGGCGCCACGGGGGTGCGGTTCGTTCCGTAATTCGTCCGGAGGGCTTCGGCGGTGCTCAAACCCTTTGTTTCCAGGTAGTTTCGGCGAGATCGGGTTTGATGTGGGCTTTGGTTATTGGTGATTCGTGTTTCGTGATTGGTGACTCGTGCCGGGGAAACGTTGTTGTCGAATCCGGTCGATACCGCGACGTTTTACACTGGGACGTTTTGCGCGGGGCCGGGCTGCCGGGCACGGCATGCCGTGCCCCTACTTTGAGGATTGCCGTCGTTTTGCGTGGAAGAGGTCTGGGCGCGGAAGCCGATCGGGTTGGACGTCTGCGCCGCCGCTGCCGGTGGTTCGTAGCGCGGCGGTTGGCGCTCCATCGGGTCGGGGGTGGTGTAGGGGTCCGGGTCGGTGAGGGTCCGGCGGTGGGTCGCGCCGTTCGCCGCGCGGTTCTCTTTGCACTCGTACTCGTCTTTGCGCAGTTGCCGGATCATCTTCAGAGCGCGCGTGATGTCGCGGCTCGTCATGGTGCGGTAGCGGGCCAGGTTGTTGAG
>JAKZVK010000286.1:0-12238 GCA_047516085.1 Bryobacterales bacterium | reverse complement strand
GGTGCAGGATCTCCGCGGACCCGTTACTGCGGCGCGTTGGCAACGCACCTGAGGGAAGGCCGAGCGGCCACGACCGGTGCGAAAACGGCCACGGCTCCATTCCCATCACAGAAGTTAGAGATTTATTTTCGCCTTGTGCTGCGGGCCTTTGAGGCACCCAGAAGGCCTAAAGGAGACCGGATTAGCCGGGGTACGCGTTCTAAGGTGGATAGCAGAAGGGGTTCTATATGGCCCCACAGATGAAGCAACAAACTCCAAGGGGAAACAAGATGCGAGGATTGGTCTTCCTTTTCTGTTCACTCAGCTTGACGTCGTGGAGCTGGGCACAAACAACGGTGAACCTGGGGCAACAGGTGCAGGGCGAACTTCCTGTAGCTAACGGCGGGACTGGTACCGACAATGCCGCTGATGCGCGCGACAACCTGGGCCTGACGACGGATTATCTCGACGAGGATCACGTATGGCGCGGACGCCAGGATGTTCTCAATTTGAACGGGCTCCGTTACGCCCATCTGTTCGCGAACGGAGGCGATGGGTCGTCGGGCAATCCCTGGACGTTCGCCGCCGGGCATCCTTGGGCTGATGCGGTGGCTGACGGTGGCGAGACGATCATTCTGACGCCCGGCGTGTATCAGGTGACATCCTGCCCGGCAATTGTTCCCTCCGATGTCACGATTTGGAGTTTCAATCGTAATCAGGTCGACTTGCGGGTGAACTGCCATGGTGTTCCCGGGAGGCTGAACATCACTGCAGCGACCAACGCCGCACCGATCCAGATTACGACCGACATCGCTCACAACCTCACAACCGGCGATTGGGTCCACATCAACGGAGTGCCTGGCAACAATGCCGCCAACGGAGATTGGCAGGTGACCATTGTCGGCTCCGACAACTTCACCCTCGATGGCTCCGTCGGAAACGGTGGCTTTGTCGATGCGAAGACCGGTTTCTGGGCTGCGAAGATCTTTGCCATCAGCGCAGTCTCCAACGACAGCCCGGTTGGGCTGACGACCTCGATGCCCCACAACCTTGCCACCAACAGCCGCGTCTTGGTGAAAGGGATCACCGGGTCGTTCTCCGCCAAGGTGAACGGCAGGCACTACATCACCTCGACGGGGGCGAACACCCTAGATCTCGAACTCACGGCACCGCGGGAATTCGCGATGACCGGCGGGACGGTCAGAGAAATGGTAGCGGTTGACGTGATCGCGACCGTACTGAACGGGAAACACACAGTAATCCGCGGGCTAAGCTTCTCTGCGCTTGGGGCTGACGAGACATTCCTCCGCAACATCATCGGTTTTGTGGCAAGCGAGGCAGTCGTCGAGGAAGTCGAGGTAGCATTCATGTCTTCAGCGGACTTCAATTTAGCAGCCGCTGGACTCTTGAACGCTGCCAGCGCCGCCTTCACCTTCACGGGCAACGGCAATCCAGGCGAGACACTGGAACTCGAGATGACTGGGGGTGGCTCCAGGGCAACAGCCCCTTACGCGACCTACACCGTCCCAACGGGCACCTTGCCCGTTCTTAACCACATTATCTCGCCGGTCGGTGGCCTCGTTCGGGTTGCCTTCGAAGCCGCGCACGGGATCGGCGGCGGTGAAATCGTGACTATCTCTTCCACCGCAGAGACCGTTGCAGCGGGAGCGGCGGGTACGTGGAACGTGGTCGATTTCACACCCAGCGAAGTACTGCTGATCAACTCTTCCGGTACCGGGGCAGATTGCGGTAGCGGTTGCGGTGGAGCAACGGGCACGGAAAGCCTCCTGCGGCCCAACGACCTCGCGGGCGCGGTCACGGCACACCTCAATAGCCAATCGGCGTTTCTTGAGGACTTCGTGGCCGTCGCGCAAGGTCCCACGGTTCATCTGTTAGAGCGACGTTTCGGAGGAACCCCCGGAGTCTTCAATGTCACGACCAGTCTTCCCCACTCGACAACGGCGTGGGCCACGACGCATCGCGGAGGGAACTCGTTCTTGACGTTGTACTCGAATTCCTTCAGCTCGAAGTTCGAACGCATATTTTGCGGCGGTCTTCATACTCTGTTCCATTGTGTGACAGTGCAAGGTATCAACAACCAGCACAGCTTCCGAGACGTACGGCTGTCGGGGGGGAACAACGCCGGCTGGGGGATGCGCTTCACGCCGACTTCGAACATCCAGGACATCAATGTGGATACGATGACCGTCGAGGCCTCCTATGGCGGTATTGAGATTGCCAGCTTGACGGGATCCAACATCAGCGGCCTGTATATGGAACTGGCCCAAGAGTACGGGATCCTGATTGATGACCTGGCGGGAGTACCGACAGGATCCAGTTTCGTCCATGGCAATACGATCTCCAGCGGCTTCCTTTTGGGCCGCAGTGGTTTGATTCTGGAGAAAGGACGGGACTTGGCGGTTGAGAACACGCTGATCGGCGGAGAGTGCCGGATCGGGATGGAATGCGAAAACTGCACGATCCGAAGCTCGTTTTCGGGTGTGTGTACCAACGAATCGCTTTCGGGCTACTTGCTCAACCATTCCGCCCTCGGCAAGCCTCCCGGTCCCGTCGATCGATACGGCGAAAGCCTGGCGACGGCCACGGCGGCCCTGTCCTCCAAACCGGTCACGAACTATCTACTGCAGTCCGAGGACCTAACAGCTTCACCCTGGTTCGACAACAGCGGCAACTTTTTGACATCAGAGATGAACCCGTTCGGCGTAACACAGGAGATCACGCGTATCAGCTTTACCTCCCCTCCTTTCTCCCAACCAATCACGATGGGGCAACAGACGGTGTCAGGATTGACCCCCGACAGGGTCTACACCCTTTCCTATTGGCTTCGAGTGGTCACACCTGGAGCGACCTGCTTTCTGGCTGCGGCGTCCGGCCGGGTGAATCGGAGACTAACGGTCAGTGACACGGAGGGCTGGCTGCGGGTGGCCGGCGTTTTCCGCGCGAGCAGTTCGGGCAACCACACGTTCCCCATTCGCTGCTCTGTATTGCAGAACGGCCTGCCCGATTTCACCTACGACGTGTTTGGTGTCATGGTGTCCGAGCTTCAAACCGACGGTGCTCTGCCGGCCTATGTGCCGACAAAGACCGCCTCGGTAACGATCCCGGCCGGAATTTACGCCCATACGGGCGAGCTGTCGGGAGTCTTGTCCCACCTGCCACGGTGCAAAACCTACTCGGTCTCGGAAAGCGCTTTGACGGCAGCGGCGGGCACCCAGGATCTGACACTGTTTCAATTGCCCTCTCGCGGTGTGATGACCGGCGTCACCATCAAGCATTCAACGCCTTTTACAGGCGGAACCCTGACCGGCATGACGGTAAGCGTCGGAGATTCCTCCGGCCCGGCTGCGTATGCCCCCGCGTTCGACATTTTCCAGGCGGCCTCGGACATAGTGTTCTCAGATTCGGCTCTGTTCAAGTCCACGACGTTCACAGCGCGCGACGTGCAAGCACGGTTCTCCGCGACGGGGGACACCGTCCAGAATGCGGCTGCTGGGGCCGTGGATATCACCGCCTGTTTTGCGGTTCGACCGTAGGAGTACAGGGTGCTCGCTTTGCCGCTTCTGCTTGCCACCGGCCTGCCTGCCGTTTGGTTGATAAGAGCGCCCCTGGCCGGGTGGTAATCCCCCGCATGCTGTCCGGGCGGCCCGATGGGTTAGGTGCTTGCGGGAATAGATCACTCAGGCGGAACGAGCGCGTTGGTGCTAACGGGAATTCCTGCAACGGGATCTCCCGGTAGGTTTTCCCGAGCACTATCCCGGCTCACCCTCAGGTTCTTCCTTATTCCGGTATGGATGCGGTCGGTATTGAGCACCGAATCGCTGTCGTGGATCGACTCCTACTCCGGCCTAAGCTGAGCCGGGATCTCGATCCGCTTGTTCATCATCGATTGATCGACTTCCACAGAAGTCTTAAAGGTCCTGTAGCCGTTCAGTTGAACCTCAACTGTGTGCGTACCTGGCCACAACAACAAGAGCTGGCCTGGTCCGTTCATTTCGTCGCAATGACCGATGAATCGACCGTTGACGATCACCGCGGCATGAGCCGTCGGCTTGCACCGAAGCTTCGCTTTCGCAAACGGCGGGTTGGGGCGCTTTTCGTCGGAGGGACGCAACTGTTGTTTGATGACGGCCGTCTTGTTGCTTTCGATCGTCACCGTCGTCTTGTGGTCCTGGTAGTAGACGAGGCTAATCTTCACTTCATGCTCACCGGCCGGCAACGCCAGCGTCTGACCAGGGCCGTTGAATTCGTCGGCGTGCCCCATGTACTTCCCGTCAACCCACACGGCCGCCTCAGGTGGCTGGATCTTGGTCTTGAGCTTGCCGGTTTGCCCCGAAACGACCGGGGGTAATAGTACGAGTGTTGAGAACAAGGCGATGTAACAGACGAACGAGGCTGCGTACTTCATTCACTTCTCCTTGGTGTGTTCGTATCTTGGCAAGGCGCACTGCGGTGCCAAGGATCAGACCACGATGCTTGCCGCGATCTCGAATTGATCTTCTCAAACTTGGACCTGAAGCCGCACGGGCGCCTGTAGTCCTCGCTTCGGGACCAAGGAACCGGAGACAAGCTTACTCATCCAGGATTGGTTGGGCGACCGGTCGGGTGCACCGACGTAGATGATTTGCACCGGCTCACCCAAGCGGCCGGATGACACGGGCTGGATTTCCTCCGATGAGTACGTTCGGCTCCACGTCTTGGGAGACCACGGCTCCGGCCGCGAGCAGCGACCCCCGGCCGACGCGGACGCCGGCCAGAATCGTCACGCCGGCGCCGGCCCAGACACCGTCTTCGATGGTAATGTCGTGCGCCTCGCCGGGCCCAGCGCGATGCTCGGGGCCGCCGATGGCGTGAGTACCGGTCACGAGGGTACAGCGGGGCCCTAGATCGACGTGGTTGCCAATCTGAATGCGCGAGCCGCGGGCTGCAATCAGAAGACACTCATGCCCAATGAAGCTGTTGTCGCCAATCTCCAAGTGGGGAGTGATGATCCGCGCCGAGCTTACGATCTCGACATTCTTTCCCACCGTTGCCCCCGCCATACGCAGAAGCTGCCTCTTGATCGCATGGCATCGCGTTAGAGGGAAGAGTCGAACCGCAGACAGGGAGCAGCGGGCAAGAATGCGGCGGAGCAGACCGCCTGGGCGGCGAGCTTGGCTCAAAGGTTCACCGACTTTGGTTCAGGGCTGCACCGAACGTTGTCGTTCACGACCAGCATGATCTCACCCTCGGACGCGTTGATGCTTGCACTGCGAGCGAGATCGACATGAAGCGCGCAGATGGACTAGGCTCCGGATTCGCCGCAACCAAGAATCGTTGCTGACGAAAACGGCGCGAATCGTGCCATCTAGCTGCCCTGCACATCGCCGGGTGCGAGCGGATCCACCCACTGGGGTTCGGGTACCGCCTCCAGAAACGTGCCGGCGACATCGCTTCGGCGGGCAAGGGCCACGCCTTCACGAACGCCTCTGCCAAAAACCCCGACCGGCGTTCGACCGCCCGACAAGCGATTCACGGTCCACCAAAGCTTGAAGATCCACACCCCAAAAAGGAGCTGTTGAAACCACGGCTTCGTCCTACGGAAGAGCAGGACGAAGTTCACTGTGTAGGACTGCCAATACCGCTCCGGGTCTCGGGCCCGCTGGCCTCCCGAAGGGGAGAGGTCGTGAAACACCAGTGCCTTCGGGGCGGTCACGATGCGGTATCCGACGTGCCGAACGCGGTGCGCCAAGTCGTTCTCCTCGCCATAGGCGGGTACGGAATGGAAGTAGGGATTGAACCCGCCGGCCTCCTCGAGGGCCGTCCTGCGGAACGACATGTTGCAGCCGATGGGTGCAGCGACGAAAGGTTCGTCAGGCTTCCAGGTGAACTTCCGGGTGCGGGCGTCAATCCATCCGCCGACTCCGCCCACCTCCGCGTCCTGATAGGGGGCGACGTGCTCGGCCACGAAGGTCGGCCCGCAGCGGATGTCGTCGTCAACGTAGAGGACGATCTCGCCCCTCGTCGCACGAAGACCGAGATTTCGCGCGACGCAGACGTTGGGTGGGCGCAAGTGGGCGATGCGGAGCCTCTCGCCGGCGGAAACGGCGAACGCCAGCAGCGACGCGTAGGGTCGTTCGTTCTGGTCGACGACCGTCACGTCATAGGCGGAGTAGGTTTGGTTCAGAAGATCCTCGAGCGTTCTGAGCAGGCACGCCTCCCTCTCAAACGTGACGACGACAACGCTGACGTGAGGTTGGTTTTGCACGGTTTCCGCGGTCGGCCTTTGCCTAACGCCGATAGCCTTGATTGAAATGGATTCCCTTTAGAACCGCGATCGGCCGCACCCAGATGAAGAGCAGTTCCGCGGGCGTGCGGATCCGGCCGCGCAACAGACCCTGCACCAATTTGCCGTATGAGGAGGGCTTGAGCAAATCTTGCAACATAGCAAGCAGCGAGTAGTTCTCGCCGACGCACCGCCAGCCCAGCCCTTCGTTCTCGCAACGCCGGAACAGGGACCGAAGCGAATACTGGTGTCCGTGAAAGCCCTTTGCCGTGGGTGCCTGGACAAAGCGACGGTACCCTTTTTCGAACGCCTGCTTCTGAAAGTGGAGGTCCTCCGACATGGGGATGTCATCGCCGAATCCGACATCCTCCCAGACCTTCCTGCGCATGGCTAAATTCACGCACGAAAGGCAGAATCCGTATCGCTGTTTGAAGCGGAGGCTCTCGCTCGTGAACCAGAAGCGGCGGGTTTCCCAGTAGAACGGGCGCTTCTCAGGCGGGGGGACGGCGTGCCCTTGAACCACGTCAGCGCCGGAGCGCAACGGTCGCGTCAGACGGTCGAGCCAGTGCTGATCCGACGGCACGAAGTCTTGGGAGACCGTCGCAATGTGTTCGCCGCGGGCCGCCTCGAAGCCAAGGTTGCGAGCGTACCCAAAGACAAACCGGCCCGTGGGAATGCTGAGCATTCTGACCGGGAAATCGTGTTTGATCTTCTCTGTACCGTCCGTTGAGCCGGAGTCGACAAGGACGACATCCAACTCGGCGTCGATTTCCTGCGAGAAGACTTTCGTCAGGCACTCTCGGAGACGCACCCCACCGTTGTAGGTGAGGATCACCACAGAGACAACCGGCCGTTCCGCGGCCCCGGCACTGCCGGACGCGCGCTCCCGCTCGCCGCTGATGGTGGTGACCGCTTCGCCCCTAGATGGTTTTAGAGGAGCAGGCAGGCCGCGTAACGAAACCTCGGCCTCCTTCGCGGCTTCCCGAAACCCCTCCCAGAAAGCCTCGCTATTGAGCAGGTAGTAGTAAAGGCCCATTAGCTGAGGATCGCCGACGTGTTGTGCGAACCGGGCGATTCGCCGGTAAGGCTGCCCGGCGACCACAATTCGAAGAGGCCACGGAAGCCGGCGAATCCACTTGAACCGAGCCATCGCCGGATGCTTCTGCCGGAACAAAAAGCCAGCCCGCCCGACTCGCCGCCGATGCCGGCAGGAGTCCTCCAGCGTATAGAAGTGGTGGTGTTCGGCTTGGGAGATCGGTTCAAAGTACAGGCGAAAGCCGGCCTGTTCCAGCCGCAGGCCTAGCTCGGTGTCTTCGTGTGCAGCATCGGTGAACTCCTCGTCGAAACCGTGTTCCAGAAAAAGGGACCGCTTCAGAGACAGGTTCGACGTGTAGAAGTAGTGGTAGGGCAATCGCTGTCCCGCTCGCAGCCCCGCATGGCCGAATTGGAGTCCGGAAGCGTCTAGCCACCGCATGTAGTCGTCCTGCAAGTGATGGGCGGGCCAATCGACTCGTCCCAGCATGCCGTCACGGTCCCACGGATGCTGACGGTGCCAATCGGCATGGACCCGTAGAAAGCCGGGTGGCGCAAAGATGTCATCGCCGATGAAAACGATGACCTCGCCGGACGCGGCAGCCACACCCCGGTTACGAGCCGCGGCAGGACCAGCCTGGGGTTGCGTTAGATAGCGGATTCCGGCTCGGGAACCGGCGAGGGGCAGGCCCGCATGTGAGGAATCAGACCCGTCATCCACCAAAACAATCTCGTAGTCATCCGGCGCGAGGGTTTGGTTTTGAAGATGGGAGAGGCACTGCCGCAGCTGTTCGGGGCGATTCCGAGTGGGGATCACGACCGAAAGAAAGGCCACGCTGTTATTGTAATTGGGCCTCGGGGCCGTGGGCTCTGGACGTTGGATTGGTCGAAGACGCCGAACAGGGCTCCCGGAATGTCGTTGAGGTCACGCATGGAAAACCGCGGACCTCAAACGCAAGATCCGCGGTATGAGATGTCGTGGCGCAGGGGATTTGTTACCGCCTTGGCAAGAGGCGTGGCCCAGAGCGCCAGTGAGGATGCGCGGCCGCCTTGGTGCCGGGGAGGATTTGCCCCTCACTTGCGTTGTGGGCTCGGTTTCTTTGCGTCGGCTGATTCGCCCTTGGGGGTTGACAGTGTGGCGCCGCGCTAGGTGCGCATAGTGCCGCGGCAACTTTGATATTGTTGATAGGGAAGACGTTAGGAATCAAGGGCCGGTACCTGTGCCGGTCCGCCAGCGCACTATGGCAAAAGAGCAAACTCTCGCTTCGATTCTCGACATCGGCTTAGTGGCCATTGTGCGCGCCGATGCGGCGGCACCGGCGCTGGAGGCGGCGAAGGCAATTTATCGAGGCGGTGCACGCGCGCTCGAGGTGACGATGACGGTGCCGGGCGCCGTCAAAGTGCTGGAGAAGTTGGCTGACGAATTCGGCGATAAGATCGTGCTGGGCGCGGGAACCGTACTTGACCCGGAAACGGCGCGGACTTGTATGTTGGCCGGCGCGGAGTTCTTCGTCACGCCGTCGCTCAATACGGGCACGATCGAGATGTGCCGCCGCTATTCCAAGGCCATCATGCCGGGGGCGTTGACGCCTACCGAGGTGGTCACGGCCTGGGAGGCGGGGGCCGACATGGTCAAGATCTTCCCGATAGGCAACGTCGGTGGCCCGAGTTACCTCAAGGCGTTGAAGGGCCCGCTGCCGCAGATTCACATGATCCCGACCGGCGGTGTGGGTTTGTCGAATGCGGCCGATTTTTTGAAGGCCGGTGCAAGCGCCATCGCCGTGGGGTCGGACCTCGTGAGCAAGAAAGCGCTCGCCGACGGCGATTTCGATCACATCGAGAAGACCGCGAAGCAGTTTCTTGACATCGTCCAGCAAGCGCGAAGTTAGCCGGGTTGTAGGGAGGGGCTTCGGGCGGGCGGATCGAGATCGCGGCGGTCTTGCCGCGTGCGCGACGGTCAGGCCGTTAGGGGTGAGAAAGGTGCACGCCTAGCGGTCGTTGGAGCTACCTCAAGGTCCGTGCCGGACCGCTCCCTGACGGTCACGGCTCGGTTGGCTTGCGCCGTCGGCTATGACTCCCACCGTGCTGTCTCAACTGCCCCGGGGCGCGACCGTGGTCGTCATCCGCCTGCGGTCGCTCGGTGACGCGGTGCTCACCACGCCGGCGCTGGCCTTGCTCAAGCAGACGCGCCCCGATGTGCGAATCGTTGTCGTCCTAGAGGCGGTGTACCGCGAGCTGCTGGACGGCAATGACAGTGTCTCGCGCGTGTTGACATACGACCGCTCACAGCCCCTGCGCCGTCTGGGCACCCTGCGAGCCATTCGTGCCGAGCAACCGGCTCTCTGCCTCAACCTGCACGGAGGCTCGACGAGCGCTTGGTGGACGGCGTTTTCCGGCGCGCGCTTCCGAGCCGGCTTCGGCCACTTCTCGATGCAGTTCGCTTACAACGTGCGCATCCCACGGGCCCAGACGATCCTGCGGCGGGATGCGGAGAAAACGGTTCATACCGCCGAGCATCATGCCTCGGCGATGTTCTATCTCGGTGTTCCGGTGGCCAAAGTGCCGCGCGCCGTTCTCCACGCCGACCCAGCGACCATCGAAAACGCGCCCATCGACAACGTACCCGGCGAAAAGCCGTATGCCGTGTTCCACGTTACGGCCGCGTATTTCACCAAGCAGTGGCCGGCCGAACAATTCCGCGAGACCGCCGCGTTCGTTCGTGATCAATACGATCTCGAGCCAGTCATCATCACCGGGCCGGGCGAGGAGGCGATCTTCCAGAAGTTCAGCGGCTTTCGATGCGCGGGCGGCTTGCCCTTGAGTGAACTGAAGTCCCTGCTGGCCGGGGCCGGGCTGTTCGTGGGGAACGACTCCGGCCCGGCGCACATCGCTGCGGCCTTTGGCGTACCGTCGGTGGTGGTGTTCGGTTCGTCGAACTCGGCGGTGTGGCGTCCCTGGCAAACGCCGAGCGCGGTGGTCGAGACGCCGTGGGACTGCAAGCCGTGTCCCGGCGACCGTTGTTACGCATTTGACGAACCGCGCTGTATCCTGTCTGTGAAGGCCTCTCAGGTGGAGGCCGCCATCCGCGGCCTGTTGTCCGAGGTGACGAGCAGGTCGGCCCGCCGCTCCCAACTGCCGGCATGAGCGAACTGTTTCATCTCCTGCGCTTTGCGCGCCCCTATGCGCCGCGCATCGCTGTTTCGGTGGTGCTGATGGCGATCGTCGGGGCCTGCCATGGGGTCGTGGCGCTGCTGGCCGAGCCGGTCTTCGACCGCTTGTTGAACCCGGAGCCGCGGCAAGGTCCGGTCGAGCTGTACAAGATTCCGTTTCTCGACGCGACGATCCACCTCGACGACCTGCTTCCGTCGTGGTTCGAAAGCATCTGGATGGTGGTTGCGGTTGGCATCGTCGGGGTTTTTCTGCTCAAAGGTGTCTGCAACTTCCTCGGCAACTACTTTGTCAACTACGCGGGCCTGTCGGCGGTGCGCGATCTGCGCGAAGACGTCTACGGGGTCGTCCTCAACCAGTCGCCGGCGTTTTTCCAGAGGCAACACACCGGCAAGCTGATTTCCACGCTGGTCAATGACATCGAGAAGATCCAGGTCGCCCTATCTCACATCCTGGCCGACCTGCTGCGGCAGGGCTTCGCCTGCATGTTCTTGCTGTGGGTGCTGATTCAGACCGATTGGAAGTTGGCGACGGTGAGCTTGACGGTGCTGCCGTTCGTGTTGGTTCCCACAGCGCGCATCGGGCGCCGCATTCGCAAGACGACGCGCAGCGCGCAAGACTACTTGGCCAGCCTGACCCAGATTCTCGAGGAGACGATATCCGGCAACCGCGTCGTGAAGGCTTTCGGCATGGAGAGTTTCGAGATAGGCCGCTTCCGGGCCGTCGCCGAAGAAGTGTTTCGCTACAACCTGCGCTACGTCGTCCAGCAGGGACTGGCTACACCGTTGATCGAGATCTTCGGCGCGCTGACGATCGTTGCGCTGCTGACGTATGCGCGCAACGCGATTCTCGCTGAGGAACTCACCGCCGGCCAATTCACCACATTCATCATCGCGTTGCTGATGCTCTACCAGCCCGTGAAGCGGCTGACGGGCATTTACAACATCTTTCAGCAAGCCATCGGGGCCGCTCAGCGGGTACTGGAGTACAGTTCCCACCCGCACGACGTCAAAGAAGCGCGGGACGCCGGCGAGTTGCTGCCGTTTTCGCGCTCGATCGAATTCGAGGGCGTTGGCTTCCGCTATCCCGAGAGCGCGGGACCGCCGACGCTACGGGAGATCAACCTGCAGGTCAACGCCGGGCAGGTTGTGGCCCTGGTCGGGCCCAGCGGCGCGGGCAAGACAACGCTGATGAATCTATTGCCGCGCTTCTTCGATCCGTCGGAGGGGCGGATTCTCGTCGACGGGCGCGACATCCGGTCGGTCAAGTTGCGGTCGCTGCGGGACCAGATCGCGCTGGTCACCCAAGAGACCTTCCTATTCGACACCACGGTGTTCAACAATATCGCCTACGGCCGGCCCGACATCTCCCGCGAAGCGGTTGAGAACGCCGCCCGCATGGCCGTCGCGACTGACTTCATCGAGGCCATGCCCGAGGGATACGATACGCATCTCGGGGAGCGCGGCTATCGGCTCAGCGGCGGCCAACGCCAGCGCATCGCCATCGCTCGGGCCCTGCTCAAGAATGCGCCGATCCTCATCTTGGACGAGGCCACGTCGCATCTCGACAGCGAGGCTGAGCTGCTGGTGCAGCAAGCGCTGGCCAACCTGATGCGCGGCCGCACGGTGATCGTCAGCGCGCACCGGCTCTCGACGATCCGTAGCGCCGACAAGATCGTCGTGCTCGATGGGGGCGCAATCGCCGAAGTCGGCGCGCACGACTACCTTCTCGAACACAGCCCTTTGTATCGACGCCTATCAAAGCTACAATCGGTCG
>JAKZVK010000285.1:0-2615 GCA_047516085.1 Bryobacterales bacterium | reverse complement strand
GCTCAACATCGCGCATGTGTTGGACTTCTTCGGCAGCATGTTCGAGACCCGCGAAGGCAAGGCCGTTCTGCCCGGCGGTCCCCGCACCAAGAACGTCTGGGAAAAGCTTGTCGGCGTCTCACCGGATCAAGGCGCTGAGTTCTTCTCGAAGCTCGCCGAGATCGACGACGGTTGGATGGCCTCCTACTACGATTCGCTGGGACGCGTGAGCGGCGTCGCGGCCAACTACTTCAACGAGCCAAGCAGACTGGAGCGGTTTTACACGGCCCTGCGCGGTCGAGTGACCAGCCCCGGCCCGGCACGACCCGTGTTTCGCGCTAACGCCGAGCTGATGCTGCTCACCGCGCGCACGCTCTTCAACGACGAAGGATCCCCGGTGATCCCGGGTGGCGTCGAACCCTGGAAGAACCTGTTCATCGAACACCCCCACGGCGAGTACGACGGACGGCTCACCGAATCCGCCAGCAGTTGGAAGACCGCTGACGACGTATTGGAGTCGATGTTCGGCCTCTGCCGCAAGATGGTCGAGAACGAGCCTCTGCGCATCTTCATGGCGGTCTCGAACATCTCGCGATCCCGCCGGCAGCCGTTGAGCGCTGCCACGGTCAGCCGCATCATGATGGCCTATCCGGACTACGGCGACCAGTTCAGCCTGTTCAATGAAGCGCCCAACCTCTCCGAGGAAACCATCGTTGCGTTTTTCGACACGGCGCGCAGCCTCGACGATCTCGGCAACCACCCACGCCGTGCCGACGCCATCGGGTCGGCTCAAGCCCTGTTCAGCTTGTGGCAAATCCTGCTGCGTCAGGGCCAGATCGCGCCCGACGATGCCGACCGCTCCCTGCGTACGCTGATGGATCCGTTCCGTAGCGTCAAGAGCCATCAGAGCATTTTCGAGGCCGCCCGAGCCGGCGTGCGAACGCTACTCTCGGTCACGGGCTCGCCCGAAGAGGCGTCTCCTCAAGACCGCCTGATCGAGCTGCTGGCGGGCAAGCCCGGTCCGGATGATGCTGCCGTCCACGCTGAGGTCATCAAGACGCTGAACGCGCGCTTCCAGTCACAGCGGCTCGTATCAGTGAAAGACGTCTTCGATCTGGCCGACCATCTCGAAAGGGTCTCCCGCGGCGAATCTTTCAACGTGGCGATGGCGAACCGCCTCGCCGCGCGCATCTCGGAGGTGCGGCTGCCGCGGTCGAACCTTTCGCGGGAGGAATCCAACGCCTTCGGACAGGGCAACGCAGTCGACAAGCATATTCAGACTCAGCGCAAGCTGAACCTGAGCCGGGAAGTGGACCGCGCCCGGGGCCGGCCGGACAAGTTACTCAACATCCGTGGTGACCTGGCCGCCGTGTTGCGCGATTCGCTCGTCGGTCTCAACTACGTCTACTACTCGCCGCCCGGCGCCGAGTTGATCCGCGCCAATCCGTTGTTCGTGCGGAGCCACGACTTCCTCGGGCCTGGCGAGAACTACGCGTGGAAGACTCCGCGGCTCGCCGCCACCGGCTGGCCCAACAGTGGCGGCGGAAGGCTGGTGGGCTCGCTCAGCGAACTGGCCTTCTCGCTGGCGCAGGCCGAGCAGAACTTCATGGTTCCGACCGAGCGCCAGGCGCTCATCTGGCAGGATCTCGCTCCGCAGATTCTCATCGGCGCTACCGTCCCGCGCTGGTGGAATCTCAAGCCCGCCGACCAGCATTTCGTCGGGCTGCACCTGCGCTGGGGCGAGGAGTTGCTCACGCAAGCAGCGCTGGATGAGGCCGTTTGGACGCCGGTCGAAGCCATCCTGCGGAGACTCGTCGAGCCCGCTCGCCGGTGGCGGGTCAAGGACCTGTTCTCACGGGGCCACGTCGACGAGGGGCTGGCCGAGTTGACGCCGTCGGAGGTGTTTCACGTCGCCGTCTCGTTCGGCGAGCAGCACGCCGATGAGGCCGACTCGCTGGGAGGCCCGTTCCGGCCGGAGATCCAGCGGCTGCGGCAATCCGACCCCGACGCGTTCAGCTATGAGCGGGTGGCATCGCTGTTCGGGACGCCGCACCCGAAACTCTCTCACTCCTATCGCAGCGAGCTGTTGCGCCTGCCTCTGTTCCCGACGATGATGAGATATTCCAGCCGTATTTTGGCCGAAAGCTGGGAGTCGACAAACTTGTACTGGGCGGCGTTGGCCGACGAGCTTCACCTGGCCCCGTCGCAACTGAACCTGCTGGTTCCCGAGTGGACCCAGCGGTCGCTCGAGCGCATCTTCGCCACTCATCTCGACGACTGGCCGGCGCTGCTGCACTCGATGCGAGTCGTCAGCGAGCGCTACCGCCAGCAACTCCGCCCGAAAGCGACGCCGCCGGTGGAGGCGGGTTCGGAATGAACGCACTCACAGATCCTGGGGAGGACTCCGTCGTGAAGAATCGAATCGGCCGCACACTACTCGCCGCCGCTCTTCTGCTTGCTGTCGTGGGCGCCGTGGTCGTCAGTTCGCCGCCGGCGATCGGACAAAACGTCGAAGACCCCGGAACGCTCTTCCGGGTCGAAGTCGACTTGGTCCTGCTCAACGTCGCGGTGACCGACCGACGCGGCCGCTACATACGCAGTCTCAAGCCGGGCGACTTCCGCGTCTTCGAGGACGG
>JAKZVK010000284.1:0-3177 GCA_047516085.1 Bryobacterales bacterium | reverse complement strand
AACTCGCTTTCGCGGATGATCTGCTCGATAAGGATCTTCTTCGAGAACGATTTGTAGTCGTCGAGAGCGCCGAAGCAGCCGCCGTCGAAATAAGCGTCGACGCCCAGCAAGCGTGCTTCGGCGCGCATGTACTGTTGGTCGGTGCCACTGGCGAGATACATCGTCAAGCCACGCTCCTTGAGAGCTTCGAGCAGGCGGCGACCGCCGGGGACGATCATCTCGTCAGGGGAGATCGAGCCGGACTCGATCCCCGCGATACGGCCTTTGATCTTCTCCGAGAGGCGGTCGAGGTAGATGTGCTTGTACTCGACCGCCTCCAGCGGGGTTCCGCCGCGCTTTTCAATGTGGCCGGCGAACTCCATCATCTGGTAGATGGTCTGCCGGCCGGTAAGCCGGCCGACAAACTCTTCGACAATGGCGCGCAACTCGTCTTCACTCTCGCCACTGTTGAGCGCGAGCAACGACTCCATCATCATCGGCACCATCACGTCGACCCAGCCTGCGCGGATCAAAGAGATCGTGCCGTCGAAGTCAAACAGCACGACCTTCGCGCTGGAGGCATCCGCGCCGGGGTTGAGTGTTTCAATCGTTGATTGCATAACCTGCATAGCCTTGGGGGGATCGGGACGGCGAGTTGTGTACGCCCCTTAGAGAAGTACCTTGAAGCGATATGGGGGAGCCGCGGACACTAGCCGCCATCGAGGGGGCTGATCGACGACGGATCGCACTCGCGACTCGGCGTCCCCCGCAGGAGAAAGTCGTCGAAGTCACCGGTCTCGTTGAACGAGCCTACGCCAACCCAGCCGTAGGCAAACGATTTGTCGACGGCGTGGAAGCGCGCCTGGTCCTCGCCGTCGATGTAGACTTCGATGCTACCGGGGCCTGCCTTGCGCACCACTCGGACCGTATGCCAATCAGTGGTCGGCAGAGCGGGCTTCGCGCCGGTGCCGCCGATGCGGTACCGCTCGCTCCCGTCCACCTTGAGAATGCCGTTGTGTACGCGATCGTCCCCGTCGTCGAGCGATACGTGCGCGTAGTAGAAGTGCAGCCGGTCTTGAAAGCCGAAAGCAACCAGCAGGCTTTTGCCCTCGCGGCGCGCCTTGACCTTCACCTCGAAATCACTCACGCAGCCGGGCTCCCACAGGGCAAACTTCACCGGACGCCGCGGCTCGCCGACGGGCCCGGCCTTGGCAAGACGGAGGAAGTGATTGCCGTTCTCAACCGTCAGTTCCCAATGGCCGGGTAGGGGGACGTGCCAACCCTTCAGTCCGCCTTTCTCAAAGTCAATCAGCCAACCGGACTCACCGGCCCAGGCAAGATTCGCACAGAGAAGGATGGCGCAACACAGAACGCAGAGAACGGTTCGCATGCTCTGTTCTTTGTATCAGAGTCGCTACGCGGGCCGGGCAGCGGCGCTGCCCATGCCGTGCCCCGCTCTCGTTCAGCCACGGCCCCCCGCTGGATCAGCAAGAAGAAGGACCCGCGCTGGACGCGCCCAAGAGCTACGGCGACTTGCGGACCTTGTCGTTCAGCAACCGCTGGATCTCGGCATTCCGCGATGCCGCCGCCAAGCTCCGTGCGGTCTGCCCGTCGCGAGCCTCCAAGGCTACATCCGCGCGCCCCGCCAGCAAGGCTCCGACGGTCTTAGCATCACTACGAGCAACCGCGATCATCAGGGCCGTCCAACCGTCACTGCGTTGCACATTTGGGTCCGCGTCCTCGGCGAGCAGGAGATCGACCACGCCGGGTCGGCCGCGGCCGGCCGCGCGCATGAGCGGCGTCGACCCATCCCTCGAGACTGCGCCGGCGTCGGCCCCGTGACGCAGCAACTGCCTCACCACGGCAACGGAATGCGCCTTCTCAACCGCGGCGTGCAGAGCGGTCTTCCCGTCGAGGTCCTCGAGTTCGGTGTCGGCCCCTTGGTCGAGTAGGACGCTCATCACCCGCAGGTCCTCGTAGTGAATCGCCATAGCGAGGGGCGTCGTACCGTCTCTCAGTTGAGCGTTCACATCCGCACCTCGGTTGATCAACGCCGTAACCTCCTGGGGACGGCCCATCCAAACCGCGGCGAACAGCGCGTCGTCCGGGTGCGTGCGGTCGTCGGGAGGCAGCAGTGTCACATCCTGCGCCGACAGGACGAATGACAACGACAACACTCCTACCCAAAGCCGGACGGCCTGCATAAAGGTCGGCCTCCGAAGGTGCGCCACGGGCAACCGCGACAGCGCCATTCATCTTATGGTACCTGCCGCAGCGGCCCTCGGGTCACGGCGTGGAGCCTCCGATACACCCGGCGCGGAGCGTACCGGCATCACATGCCGTGCCCACACGCAACTGACAGGGGACGCGAACGACCCCCAAGCGGGCCGGAAATCAGCTTTGGTTTTTTCGGGGACTACGGAGCAGAGCTACAACGTCATCGCGTACGTGATGACATTGCATTTCTCATCGTCGGTGATCAGTTTCTCGAACGCAGGCATGCCGCCGCCGCCTTTGTTGAGGTTATCGAGGAGGTTTGCGTATGTGGCGTCCTTGCCGCTGGGCAGCTTTCCGTCTTTGATGCCTTGCAGCCCGGGGCCGATCTTCTTGTCTTTGTTGTCGGCGTTGTGGCAGATGCCGCATTTCGTCTCGAACAGCGTCTTGCCTTCGTCGACCTTGCCCTTGCATTCCTCAGCGGAAGCGGCGCCGGCCAGCGACAACACGGACATCACAACAACAAGTACGTTCCAACGAAGCATGCTTGGCATCTCCTCTTGGGGGGTAGGACTTGGGACCATTTTAGCGCATTCCGCCATCCATGCGGAACCACGGATTCACACAGATGATATCTGGGTGAGGGTCTGCTCCTGGTCATGCTGCACTTGATTTGGACCTGTGAGGATCCGTGTTTATCTGTGTCCATCCGTGGTTCACACTAGAGCCGAGGGGCTGTCAATCTCCGGCCCTTAGCGCCCCGGACTCACGATCATTGCCAAACCACACTCGGTGCCCCAAAATAAGCAGCAGTGCCGACCGGAATCTGCGAGGACGCTACGTTGCAGCCACTGGGCGATGAAGAGGCGCCGCCCATCCCGTTGTCGGAAGGCGCCCTGTGGCGCGTCGGACGCGCCGCGAAGAACGAGATCGTCGTCAAAGACCAGATGGTCTCACGGTCTCACGCGATGATTCAGAGGGCTT
>JAKZVK010000283.1:0-2958 GCA_047516085.1 Bryobacterales bacterium | reverse complement strand
AGGTGAACTCCGGCTCGCGCGACACCGTTCCCGTCAAGTCGCTCGTGCCTCCCGGCCGTATCGAGGTAACCTCCACGGCGGGCTTGATGCGGTAGCCCTCCAGCATGTCGAAGCGAATCGGCGCCGAGTAGATCGTCTCCTCGCGGCCGTCGATCTCGATCGTCGCGCGCAACGCCACATCGACTTTGGTCACCGTGGTCCTCTCGGTGGTGTGGACCATCAGCGACCCCTGTTTGGCGTTCTCGTCTTTCTCCTTCGGGCGCGTGGTGTTGAACTGTCCGCCGTTTTCGCCGGCAAAACTCACCTCCTCCGGCGGCTCGATACCGCTCCGCCGGGACGTAAACGCCCACTTGACCTCATGCGACATGCCGGCCAGAAGCCGCACGTATCGCGGAGTGAGCACTTCGAGCGTCGCGGGCAACTCCGGCGTAACCGCCGCCGGCAGCCGCAAATTGAGCCAAGGCGCAACGAACGGTCTTTGATTGCGCCCGCTGACCGCCGTGACCATGCCCGAGCCTTGCGCGTGGCGGCGGATGCGCGTGCCGTCCTCGTCGACGGCCTCGCCCCATACATCGAGCTTCAGAGTCCGCCGCTCGGCCCCTGGCTTCGGTGTGATGACCAAGATGCCTTGCTGGAAGCGGCGCACCGTTCGGCGCGTGTCCGACTCGGCGAGGACAAACCCTCCCTCGACCATGAGATCGTCGGGCACCCCCGCGAGGCTCAACTGCAGAGGCCTCCAGTAGCCGCGTCGCTCGACCGTAACGTTGACGACGGCGCTGCCACGCTGGGGGATGTTGATGTAAGGCGAGTCGATGGTGAGCAGGAAGTCCGGCGGATGCTTACGCGCCGACAGCCGGTACCCGAACCCGGGGCCGCCGCGGTCCAACAGGTCTTCCACTTCGATCACCAACTCGTCGACGCCCGGCGGGATCTCGAGTGCGGCGGCAGGTTGAGAATTAGGCCGAAACCTCGCGAGCACGGCGTTGGGGTTCTGTTCGCCGGTTTCATATCCTGCTTCCGCGAGCGGATTCCCTTCACCGTCATACAGGTTGAGGACGCCGTATAGTTGCGAAGTCCCCAAGTCCGCTGCACGCAACTCGATGAACCAGTTGTCACCGGGCTTGACCGGAAGCCGGTAGCGGTCCTTCTCACCTGGCTTAGCGATGCGGGCGTTGAGCACGGTTTCCGGCTCGATCGGCGTGGGGCCCTCGTGAGCGGTGGCTGACTCGAGTGCCTCGGGTCCGTCGCTCAGCCGTAGTGGCAGCGGCAGGCTTCCCGGTGGCCCGGGGATCCCAACGAACCCGAATGCCGCCTCCGTGCCTAGGCCGCTCAATTTCGGGCGAACCGTGACGGGCTCGTCGAAGCTGCCTCCGGAGAGTTCGACCTCCACGGGCTGGCCGCGAGTCCAGCCCAGCGGGAACATGGCCTCGGCGTAGGCGAAGTCCCCGATCTTCAAGCGGTAGAAGTTCTGCTTTTGCTCGCTGAAGCGTGCGTCGTGAACTTCGACAAAGTATTCGCCCGCAGCCTCGAAGGTGACCTCCGCGCGTGGATCGACACCCAAGCCGGGGGCGTCATTGTTGCGGGCGATCACGCGGCCCTGCTCATCGAAAACCCGCAGCGCCGGATCGAGCGCCGAACCCGCGCGGCGGCCCTCGACCTCGAAGACCAGCCGTTGCCCCGCCTTCGCCTGGAAGCGGTAGACGTCCCGCTCGGCCCCTTCGAGCGACGCGTTCACGATCACAGGCGTGTCAACGGGCTCCGCGGTCTCGGCCTCGTCGTTGGAGTGTCCGTCGTCCGCTTCGATCTCGCCTTCAGTGACCTCGGGGAAAGCACCCACGCTGAATAGCAAGATATTCGAGAGGCCCTGCTCGGTCTCGATGCGGACCGGGTAGAGGCCGATGGGTGCGTCGGCCGCGATCTCGACCAGGAACAGTAGATCGCGGCCCATGCCCATTCCGCCCTTGGCCGCGCTGAGTGCGGTGAACGCACCGGGCAGGGTCGAGTGGACCTTGGCTTCGCTATCGAGGCCGTAGCCTTTGATGGTCAGCTTTACGGCGGAGCCTCGCCGGCCGCCCGGAGGGTCGAGCCGCAGCAATTCCGGCCCGGCGGCCAAGGCGGCGAGAGGCATCAGCAGCGCGACGACGCAGGCGGCGACGATGCCGGCGACGGGGGTTCGAGCGAATGGGTGTGGCACGCCTTGATTCTAGAGTCGTGAACGGGAGCGGTCAATGGCTTTGAGGAGCATTAGTACAATTCCGCGGCCCAGAGTGTATCATGGCGGGATCTCACCACCGCCTCGAGCCGCCTCAAAACACGCCAACCATGCACCCCATCCTGATTCTGGCCATCGCCATCGCGACGGTCTTTCTTCTCATCATCCGGCTGAAGATCAACGCCTTCGTGGCACTGATCTCCGCCGCCATCCTGATCGGCCTGCTTTCACCGGAGGTTCCGCTTACCGACGTCATGAAAGAGGTCGGCGAGCGTTTCGGAGGCGTCGTCGGCCGCATCGGCATTGCCATCGCCATGGCGGCGATCGTCGGGCAGTGCCTGATGGAGAGTGGCGCCGCCGACCGCATCACCCGGCGCTTCGTCGCTTGGTTGGGCGACAAGCTGTCATCGCTCTCTCTGGTTGCCAGCGGCTATGTGCTCTCGGTGCCGGTGTTCTCCGACACGGTCTTCTACCTGCTCGTGCCCCTGGCGCGGGCGATGAGCGTGCGGATGGGCGGCAAGAACTATGTCCTCTATGTGCTGGCGATCTCGGCCGGCGGGTCCGCCACGCACGTGTTCGTGCCACCCACGCCGGGACCGTTGGTGATGGCGTCGACGCTCGGGGTCGATGTCGGCATCGTCATCCTCGTTGGGCTGTGCGTGGCGTTGCCGGCGTCGTTGTGCGGCTGGCTCTACGCGATTTGGATCGACCGCAAACTCAACATCCCGATTCGCGAAGCGCCGGGG
>JAKZVK010000282.1:0-9300 GCA_047516085.1 Bryobacterales bacterium | reverse complement strand
TGTGTATCGGCACTCTGACCGTTCCAACTGGCTAGAGGCGAAGCTGCTTGATGACGGCGTGAGTCCTGGCGTTGTTAAGAGGTCTGGCCAGAGGGTGCTCTACGAAGTGGTTCTACCATGACGTGGCGGGAAAGGCTCCTGCGTTCGACGGGTACACTCAGGCCTGAGTCTCGAAGCTGCCACCACGGGCCCCGGTCGATTCGTGCGGAAGTGGCGCCGTGACGTCACGTAGGGTCCTCTGGAAGCAAGCATCGACGAAAGTCCTGCAGTGGCGCACTCCGGCGTAAACAGGGGAAAATAGGAATCGTTATGGCAGACCTGCAACCCTTACAGGTGGGAGTCATGTTTTGGACCGGTGGTGTGTTGGGGATGGACGCGAGCCCACACCAGATCGCGGCGATGGTGCAGAGCCTGGGCGTACGTTGCGGCCAGATCGGCATCCATGGCGAGGCCGACCTCGGCCCCGCCAGCCAGGCGGCCTGGAAGGAGGCGTTGGCCGCGCACGACCTCACGGTCGTTACCGCCTTCCCCGCCTTCATCGGCGAGAGTTACGCCGACATTCCCACCGTTGAGAAGACCGTCGGCTACATTCCGCCCGCGACCCGCGAGGAGCGCGAGAAGCGCACCTACGAGGCCAGCGATTTCGCGCACGCACTGGGTATCCCGGGCGTAGCCACGCACGTTGGCTTCGTCCCCGAAGATCACAGCGACCCTGACTATCTGGCTGTGCGCGATATGGTTCGGCGCGTCTGTGACCACTGCGCCGGCAACGGCCAGACGTTTGCCTTGGAGACAGGACAGGAGCCGGCCGAGACGCTCAAGGCCTTCATCCTCGACGTGGACCGGCCGAACCTCGGGGTAAACTTCGACCCGGCGAACATGATTCTCTACGGCTCGGGCGAACCCCTCGAAGCCCTCGAAGCCGTCAGCGAATGGCTAACGTCCGTGCACTGCAAGGATGCCAAGTGGCCGACCACCAAGGGTGAATGGGGCGCGGAAACGCCTCTCGGAGAGGGCGATGTCGGCATGGACCGCTATGTAGCCAAGCTTAAGGAAGTCGGCTACACGGCTCCCTTAACGATCGAGCGCGAAATCACCGGCGAGGCACAACGCGCCGACCTTACCTCGGCGATCGCGCTTCTCAATCGGCTGCGAACAAGCTGACGGCGCCGCCTCGAAGCTCTCGACGATGCAGACTCTAGGGAGGCGCGTACCATGACGCTCCGCCTAACGCTCGTCAGTGTGGTCATCGCTGCGGTTCTGGGTGCTTGCGGTGGTGGCGAACCGGTGTCGGTCGTTCACGCGGCCGACCGCTACCAGCAGCGGCGCGAGGCCATGGTGCGGGACCAGATCCGCGCCCGCGGCGTCCGTTCCGCAAAGGTGCTCGACGCCCTGCGCAAGATCCAGCGGCACCTGTTCGTACCCGACGATCTGGTCGACGCGGCTTACTCCGACCGGCCATTGCGGATCGGCCACGGACAGACCATTTCGCAGCCCTACATTGTCGGCTTCATGAGTGACCTGCTCGAAGTCGAGCCCGACCACAAGGTGCTCGAGATCGGTACCGGCTCGGGCTACCAAGCCGCGATTCTCGCCGAGCTGGCGGGCGAGGTCTACACAATGGAGATCGTCGACCCGCTGGGGAATCAAGCACGAGAAATCCTCGCCCGCTTGGGCTACAAGAACATTCGCGTGCGAATTGGCAACGGCTACCTCGGGTGGCCCGAAGCGGCCCCCTTCGACCGCATCGTCGTCACTGCCGCGCCAGAGGAGATGCCGCGGGCCTTGGTCGACCAACTCAAGCCCGGCGGGCGGCTACTGGCTCCGGTGGGGCCGGTCTACGGCGCGCAGGAGATTATTCTGCTCACGAAAGACCGCTCTGGCAAGGTCAGTCGCCGCTCGGTTCTGCCGGTACGGTTCGTGCCGATGGTCCAGAGGCCCACTGACGCGACAATACCGTGAAGCGGTGGCGCCACGCCAATGAATCCCGAGCCCCGTCTCACGCATCTACAACTATAGTGGTTGCGCTTTCAGCCGCGTCACCACACCCCTAAATGAAACTCAACGAAGAGATCCAGCACGTGCTGGCGGGCTACGCGATCCCCGAGCCCGCTCTGAACAGGATCGCCGCGGCCATGGAGCAGGTCGACAAGAACAAGATCGCCCCCGGGCTGGATCTCGGCGCGCGGGCGCCCGAGATCCGTTTGCCGGATATCTATGAGAAAGAGGTGTCGCTCAACGCTCAGCTCGCCGCGGGACCCGTGGTGCTGACGTTCTTCCGTGGCGACTGGTGCCCGATCTGCAACCTGCAACTCCGTGCCTTGCAGCGGGCGTTGCCGGACATTCGCGCGGCAGGCGCGTCGTTGCTGGCGGTCACGCCGCAGTCGATGACCCACACGCTTTCACTTGCGGAGAAAGCGGAACTGGAGTTTACCCTGCTCAGCGACGCCGACCAGCAAGTCATTCGCGAGTACCGGCTGCAGTTCCTGCTGCCATCAGAGGTGCAGCAGATCTACCTCGGCGTGTACGGCCTCGACTTAGGCAAACAGAACGCAGACGGCAGTTGGAACCTGCCTGTGCCGGGGACGTTCATCATCGACCAGAAGGGTGTCATCCGAAGGCGGCACGTCACGGCCGATTTCACGCACCGCATGGAACCCGACGATGTGATCGAGGCGCTCGCCGCGCTCTCGGTCACGGCGTCGTCGTCAGGTCTCTGAACCCCCAACCTTAGTAGGGTGTTGCAACTCTAATATCTTCCCGAGCCAGCCTTTCGCCCCGGAGGGGCCGAGGGACTGTACGTCCGGGTACATGGGTAACAGAATAACCCAGGCACATGGGTAACACTTTTCTATGTTTCTCCAGGGGAAGACTCTTTCTCTTGCAGCCTCCCTCGACGCTGGGTCGAGGTTTCGCGTAGCGACGAGCCACAGCCGAGGTTTTGGAACCTCTCTGCTTTCAGGCGCAAGCGCTCATCCTGATGCTCGGACGACCCAGCCAAGTTGTTTCGCTCGCCTGCTTCGGCGCCGTTCTGATATGTAGGTCATCGAGAAGAAGCATTCTGCACAGGGATCCGGTTTCTCTGGCCCCCCAAAGACGCGGACCGATCTGAGGCTAGCCGTCCATGCTGGTCGCGCAGGCCGAGACGGAGGAGGACTTCGGGCGCGTTGTACTTGGAATGGACTTCGCGGAGAGCCCCGTCCACGGCCAACAGGGGAGCAGCGCCTACAACGGCTATTTCGAGTCCACCTGCTACCGCCCGCTGCTGCTCTTCGGCCAACATGGCGGCTGCTTGGCGGCGAAGCTACCGCCGGGCAACGGTACACAGCACCGGTCTGCACGGCACCGACAGCAGTGCACCGAGGCTGTGCATCGAGGCTGTGACAGAGCTGTCGCCGAGCTTGCGTTCCCCGGCCGCAAGGTTATACCATGACCGAGCCGGAGCCCAAGTCGGGAATGCCAACTTAGGTGCCGCGGAACGAGCGTTTCGCTCCCGTTACTGCCGGAGTTTCAGAGCAGCGACAGCGCGAGTGCTGTCGCTGGGTTGCCTCTCTGAACCGTTCACTCACACTCACGGCTAGGTGAAGCCGGGATACTAAGGGCACAGCCCTTGGCTAGGTTGATAGTTCATTGGTGAAGGCGCTCGTTACAGGGTCCGGAGGATTGATCGGGTCCGAATGTGTCCGGCTGCTTTGTGAGCAGGGGTGGGAGGTCGTCGGGCTCGACAACAACACTCGCGGAGCGCTTTTCGGCGTGGCCGGCTCAACGGAGCCAGTCGTCGAGTCGCTTCGCTCTTCACTACCCGCGTACGACCATGTGACGCTTGACATCCGCGACCGGCAGGCAGTTCGGGATCTCTTCGAGCAGGAGAAGCCGGGCTTCGTCATCCACACTGCCGGGCAGCCCTCCCACGACAAGGCCGCTTCGATTCCCTACGACGATTTCGACATTAACGCCGTCGGGACGCTCAACCTGCTCGTGGCCGCACGCGATTTCTGCCGCGAGTCGCCATTCTGCTTCACTAGCACCAACAAAGTGTATGGCGACCGACCGAATCATCTCGAGCTGGTCGAGAAGGAAAAGCGCTACGACTACGCCGACGGGCGCGACGGTATTGACGAGAACCTGTCGATCGACCACTGCCTGCACTCGCTGTTCGGGGCCTCGAAGGCCGCGGCCGACTTACTCTGCCAGGAGTTCGGGCGCTACTTCGGCATGCCGGTGGGCATCTTTCGAGCCGGGTGCCTGACGGGTCCGATGCACGCCGCCGTCGAGTTGCACGGCTACTTGGCCTACATCATCCATTGCGCTGTGACGGGCAAGCCCTATACGATCTACGGCTATGCCGGAAAGCAGGTCCGCGACCAGCTCGACGCCCGCGATGTCGCCACGCTGTTTCTCGAATTTTTCAAACACCCACGCCAGGGCGAGGTCTTCAATTTGGGCGGCGGACGGGCCAACAGCCTCTCGATTCTCGAGACCATCGATTTGCTCGACGACATGGGCTTTGCGCTCGACTACCGCTACGACGACGCCAACCGTATCGGGGACCACATTTGCTACATCTCCGATCTGTCAAAGACTCGCGAGAGCTTCCCGCGATGGACAATTAAGTACGACCTCCCAAGGATTGTCAGCGAGATCGTCGAGCAGAACGTCGTATTGAAGGCCTAGCGCAGTTGCAGAGAGGACACGCCGTTGAAACTCTCCGTTGTGATTCCGGCCCGGGATGAGGCCGAAGCCGTCGTCCCCACGGTAGAGAGCTTGGCCGCGACGCTACAGGCGAACTCGGTCCCATTTGAGATCATCGTTGTCGACGACGGCAGCAGCGACGACACATCCGGCGTCGTCACTGCGCTGGGGGCTCATGACGAAGCAATACGGCTTGTGAACAACCCCGGCCCGCATGGCTTCGGTCTGGCCGTGCGCCGTGGATTGAATGAAGCCCGGGGTGACGCGATCGCGGTGGTGATGGCAGATAGTTCCGACAGTCCCGACGACCTTGTCCGGTGCTACCAAAAACTGCTCGAGGGCTACGATTGCGCCTTCGGGTCCCGGTTCATCAAAGGCGGCAAGGTGCGTGACTACCCTGTCCACAAACTGCTCATCAACCGCCTCGCCAACTGGTTCATCTTGGTGTTGTTCGGCACCGGATACAACGACACGACCAACGCCTTCAAGTGCTACCGCCGGGCTGCGATCGAAGGGATGCAGCCCCTCATCTCGTCGCACTTCAACCTGACGGTCGAGATGCCTCTCAAGGCCATGATCCGCGGTTTCAGCTTCGCCGTCCTGCCCATCTCTTGGACCAACCGGGCCACGGGATTCTCGAAGCTCAAGATCAAGGAGATGGGCAGCCGTTATCTGTTCATCGTTCTGTATCTATGGCTGGAGAAATATCTTTCCCGCGGCGACTATCTCCGTAAGCCCCGCACGGTCGTGGGGGAGACCCCCGACCGCCCCACCGTCTGAGATCGCATGTACAAAACCATCCTGGTCACCGGAGGAGCGGGGTTCGTCGGCTCCCATCTCTCCGTCGCGTTGACCGGTGCGTTCGAAGGCGTGCACGTCATTGCGTTTGACAATTTGAGCCGCGCCGGGTCGGAAACGAATCTTCCGCTGCTCGATCGTCACGGCGTCGAGTTTGTGCGGGGCGACGTACGCAACGGTGAAGATCTTGCCGCACTTCCCAAGCAGCCGGACCTCATCCTCGACTGCGCGGCGGAGCCTTCAGCCATGGCGGGCTATCCCATGGCAGGCGGTCAAGGCTCAGCGCGGTACGCGTTTGAGACCAACGTCGTGGGTACGTTTCAATGCCTGGAGCTGGCCCGGCAGGCTGGGGCGGACGTGCTGTTTCTCTCCACCAGCCGGGTGTACCCTTATCGGGCCCTGAACAACCTCGGGTTTGTCGAAGAGGGCCGGCGATTTGCTCTTGCCAAGCAGCCGGGCATCGAGGGCGCATCCGAGCACGGCATCGCGGAAGACTTTCCACTCGATGGTCCGCGATCGATCTACGGCACGACCAAGCTGGTTTCCGAGTACCTGGTCGAGGAGTACGCCGACGCCTACGGCTTTCGTTTCGTGATCAACCGTGCCGGGCTCATCACCGGCCCGCGGCAGATGGCCAAGAGCGACCAGGGGGTGATCGTGCTGTGGCTGGCCGCTCACGTGCTCGAACAGCCGCTGCGCTATATCGGCTTCGGGGGCTTTGGCAAACAAGTGCGCGACGTTTTGCACATCGACGACATGTGCGATCTCGTCCTCGACCAGATTCGCTACTTCGCCGACTACCAGGGAAAACGTTTCAACGTCGGAGGAGGGTTGCGGCATAGCGCCTCATTACGCGAGCTGACGGATCTATGCCGGGAGGTCACGGGCCGCGAGATCCCCATCTCGCCCGATCCGGAAACGCGTCCCGCCGACGTCAGGGTTTACGTCACCGACCATCGCCGCGTGAGCGACGTGCGGGGCTGGCAGCCCACCCGAGGCGTCGACACGGCGCTCGAAGACATCCACCGCTGGCTCGAAGACGCCGACGAGGAAGTCCGGTCGATTCTCCTCGGCGGCATGGCCTAGCCCGTGGTGAAAGCCAAGTTTCTTGTGACGCCCATGAGACACGTCTACATGTTGCGGTCGGTAGAGCAGGCGGGCACGGCATGCCCCTACACTGCGAGTCGCGGGGTTCTCGGTTTTGCCGCGGACTGGGCAATCCACGCGCCAGTACCGTACCCTAGAAGGCGTCCATGACCGACAAAGTGATCGTCCTCTCCACCTGTGGCAACGCCACCGAAGCCGAGAAGCTGGCTCGGCACCTGATTGACCATCGGCTGGCCGCCTGTGTCAACGTCGTTCCCGGGCTGCTCTCCTACTACCGTTGGCAAGGCCAAGTCGAGAACGATACCGAGTTGCTGTTGCTGATCAAGACCGCGCGGGGCTTGGTGGGCGAGGTCCATTCCGTCCTCCAGAAGCTCCACAGCTACGAGCTGCCGGAACTGGTCGTCATTCCCATCGTGGACGGCTCGCGAGACTACCTCGACTGGCTGGAGGGCGAGCTGGTGCAAGAGGAACACGAGGAAGAGCAGGAAACCTAGTCGGCACAAGAGGCCCCACCCGGCAGCGCGTCGAGATCGTCTGTTGACTCCCTCTCAGACCCGCCGCTATCATCAAGTGGGCGCTTCCCGCACTTCGGAAGACAATTCATGGGACCCCTTGGCATTCCAGAACTGATTCTCCTCTTCGTGATCGCACTGCTGGTGTTCGGTCCGAAGAAACTACCCGAACTGGGCCGGACCTTCGGCAAGGGTATGGCCGAGTTCCGCCGAGCCTCCAACGAACTGCGCTCGACCTTCCAGACCGAGATGGACAACATCGAACGCGAGACCGTCGAAGTCAAGGAAGTCACGAAGGAAATCAGTGCGGACGTCAACAAGCAGCTCAGCACGAACTACGACGACAGCGAGGACGACTACTACTCCGAGTACGACGACACGCCGTACGACGCCGGCGACTCGGCGGACGACTCTTCCACGTCCTCCTCTACTTCCACAGCACCGAAGACCGAAACTGCCTCCAGCACTGGCAAGTCGAACGGTAGTACCGCCGCGGTGACGAACGCGGCGGCGGTTGACACGGCCAAACCCGCTCAATCGAGCGCCGGCGCCGACCCCTCGGAAGTCAAAGCCGGGTAGCACGAGACTGAATGAGTTCTGACGATCAAGACTCGCGGGAGAACCGCGACTCGGAGAGCCCTACTCCGGGCGAACCAGAGGACACGGGCGCCTCCACTGCCGGCGGTGACTCTCCCGCCGACGCAGGCCCCACCGAATCCGAAACAGACCCGAGCCCCGTGGAACCCGAAACGCCAGAGGTATCCGAAAAGCCGAGGGGATCCGAAGAGCCAGAGGGATCCGAAGAGCCAGAGGGATCCGAAGAGAAGGTACCGCAAGGGAGCCCGGACACAGGCGACGAAGACACCACGGGCGATCCAGATACCCCGGCCCCCAGCGGCGGTGGAGGTTCGGGAGAACCTCCGGACGACGAGGGAGGCACGGGCACGGATCAAGACACCCCGCAAGACGCTTCTCAAGACGCTCCGGCCGAGCAGCCTCCGGAATCGAAACCCACCGAACAGGCGGACGAGTCGGCGCCCGACTCCACTTACTACGACGATCCTTACGACGACTACGAATACGACCACGCCGGACCCGCGGCCGAAACGAAGGCGGTCACCGTGGCCGCCGCCGGCGGGTCCACACCTCCCACGCCCCCTCCGTCCGAGCCCGAGGAGGAGCCCGGCGATGACGAAGACGGCATGGCGCGCATGTCGTTTCTCGAACATCTCGAGGAGCTCCGGACACGCATCCTGCACTCGCTGTCGGGATTGGTGATCGCCTATGGCCTGGCGCTCGTCTTCAAGATAGAGCTGTTTCACTGGATGAGGCAGCCTTTCGACCGGGCGGTCGAAAACCTACCGTCCGACCTGAACGTACAGCTCGTGGCGATCACGCCGATCGAGCAGTTCCACTTGCTGTGGTTGAAACTTCCGATCGTGGCGGCGATCTTCATCGCAGCCCCCTGGTTGGGCTATCAGGTGTGGGCATTCATCGCACCGGGACTGTATCAGCGTGAGCGGCGCTGGGCCATGCCTTTCGTTTTCGTCACGACCGTCCTGTTCCTCCTTGGGGGCGTCTTTGGCTACTTCGTGGCCCTGCGTTTCGCGCTCGAGTTCCTGCTCGGGGTCGGGCAGGAAGTCGACATTCAGTCGATGATCAGCGTGAACGCCTACTACGGCACGTTTGTGAGCATCATGCTCGGCCTCGGTGTTGTGTTCCAGTTGCCGATTGTGATCTTCGCCCTAACCGTGTTGCGCATCGCGAGCCCCAGCTTCCTGCTGACCAACGTGCGTTACGCGATTCTGATCATCTTCGCCCTGGCGGCGGTGATCACACCAACGCCCGACATCTTCAACATGATCTTGTTCGCGGCGCCGATGATCTTGTTGTTCTTCGTCGGCATCGGCGCAAGCTATCTGTTCGTACTGCACCGCGAGGACCGCGGAGTGCCTTGGCGGAGGATCATCATCATCACTGTGTTGGTCGTGGCGGTCATCGCGCTCGTAGTGATCTACTACCTGCAATCACGGTTGGGCTATCAGTTCGTCCCCGATTTCCCGTGGTTCATCAAGCCTTGACCGGCGGGCCGCGCGGCGGTGTGCTAACTCATGCCGTTCCACATCGGTGAAGGCGAGTCGCGGGGACTGCTGAGGTTCCAGCCATGGGACGAGGTCCCATGGCTCGTCCA